>JBFYXI010000169.1:0-11319 GCA_041310635.1 Desulfuromonadaceae bacterium
CCCGAAGGCGAAAGAGCTGTTCTGGTCATCGATCGAACAAATGACGCTGGACGACGTGACCGGGATCTACAATGGTCCCCCTGATGCCGCAACCCGCTACTTTCAGGGGAAGATGAGCAAACCGCTGGGCGAGTCGATGCGGCCGATCGTCGACCAGGCGCTGAGCCAGGCGGGGGCGGTGCAGGCCTACGACCAGGTCATGGGGCAGTACCGTGCCGTGCCTTTCGTGCCGGACGTCAAGGCCGACCTGACCGGCTACGTCGTCGAGCAGGGGATGAACGGCATCTTCCACTACCTGGCCCAAGAGGAAGCGGCAATCCGCCAAAACCCGGCCAAACGCACCACCGAATTGCTCAGAAGCGTGTTCGGGAGCAAGTGAGCAGGGTTCGGCAGAGGGCAAACGGCCCCGAAGGGATCTCCCTCCGGGGCCATTTGCCGACGTTGCCGCCGCCTTGCGATTGCCGACCTGCCGTCAATCCTCGTACACCAGGACGCGGATCAGGCCGCAGGTGTTGCCCTCCTCGCTGGTAGTGGTGTCGCTGAGAGAGATGATTTTCTTGACACCGTTCTCGACAATGAAGCGGTTGATGCGTTCATCGAGTTCTTTCAGTTCGCGCTGCGCCTTGAACGGCTGCAGCGGTTCACCGAAGGTCTTGACCTTGACCATCACACACCTCCTGGCGCCTGCCGGCAACTGCCTGATCAGACCTGGACGACTTCCTTGACTTGCGGAATCCTCTGCTTCAAGGTGCGCTCAATCCCCATCTTCAGGGTCATGGTCGCCATCGGGCACGACCCGCAGGCGCCTTTCAGGCGGACACTGACGATGCCGTCATCGGTCACATCGACCAGCTCGACATCGCCGCCGTCGGCCTGCAGCGCCGGGCGCACCAGTTCGAGCACTTCCTGGACTTGTTCTTTCATTACGGTCTCCTCTCTTTCCTGGGTGGTTTCATTATAACAACGGGCGCCGCGGACGGCAAACCGGCGCCGCGTTTTCTAGAGCCCGGGCAACCCGCCGAGGGCGATGGCCGCCAGGGGGCGGGCACAGGACAGTTCCGGCCGCCCCACGCCTTTGCCCTGGACCAGCACCTTGAAGGTTTCCCCCATCCCCTGCTCGGGAAGGATCAGGTTCTTCAGCGTCAGGCGCAGGGCGCGCGCCTCGCGCTCGTCAGCACAGTGCGCCTGCAGGCGCAACAGTTCCTCGACGAAACCGAGGCCGAGCAGAAAGCGATACTGCTCGCCGAACCACAGGGTGTCCAGGCCGGCCTCCTCGCCCGCCCGCTGCAGGGCGGTGAAATCGACATGACTGGTGATGTCCTTTTCGCCGACGGCGGAGTACGGATCGTCGTCAGCCTGGTGCTGGCGATAGCAGAGCAGCGTGCCGTCCCGGCGGTGCAGCGCGTAAAGCTCCGGCGCCGGGTAGCCGTAGTCGATGGTGATGACAAAACCCCGGCCGACCCGCGCACCGATCTCGCGCATCCACACCGGCGCGGCCAGGTTGGTCTCGGCCCGGTTGCCTTCGACCGGCGCCGTGCCAAGCCAGCGGAAATGCTCTTCCAGAGCCGCAGTCGACGGGTCGCGGAATTCCTCGGCAAACCCACCGTCCGCGGCGTTGACCACGAACAGTTCGCGCCAGGCGCCGTCGAGCCTGGCAACGACATGCACCGGGAAGGCGTCGACCAGTTCGTTGGAGAGGAAACAACCGCTGTCCAGCGACCATTCGTCCGCCGCGCACCACTGCACCCGCGCCGCGTGACCGGCGAGGGTCCGCGCCTGACGGTCACGGTTGGCCGGGCTGACTTCGACCAGGGTGTACCTCATGCCAGCGTAAAGTGCCGGGAACTCCGCCGCCAGCGCATCGAGGATATCGAGGGCCAGATGCCCTTCGCCGGCACCCTGCTCGACCACCTGGAACAGCTCACCGCCAAGCAGATCGGCCATCTCCGCCAACTGCCGGGCGACCAGTCGGCCGAACAGCGCATGGACGCTGCTCGAGGTGAAAAAATCGCCGTGTTTGCCGATCCGCTCGCGGGGGGTCATGTAGTAGCCGTAGCGAGGGTGGTAGAGACAGGCCGCCATGAACTCGGCGAACGGCACCCCGCCGCTGGCGGCGAGCCGCGTCCGCAACTCGGCGGCCAGGGGGCTGTGACAAGGAGAGGCGTCCATGGCGCGGCAGTCTAGCGCAGTCGACGGCAACGCACAAGGGCAACCTGTATCACGCCGTCGCTCGGGGGAAATCCTGGCGGAGCAGGACCGGGTCGTTGGTGAACAGGCCGGCGATGCCGATTCTGGCGAAGGCCCGCGCCTGGGCGGGAGCATCGACCGTCCAGGCGAAAACCGGCAGATGCAGGCGTCGGCAGGCGGCCAGCAGCGGCCGGCTGACCAGGTCGGCCCGGGGATGCAGGGCGCAGGCGCGCAGCTCCCGCGCCCGCCCCACGGCAAGGTGCCAATCGCGGTCGGTCAACACCGCCAGCGGCAGGTCGGGGGCCGCCCGGCGCAGGCGGGCCAGCAGAGCATGGTCGAACGAGGACACCACGGCATCGGCCTGGGGAAACCGGGGCAGCAATTCGAGCACCGCCATCCCGGCGCGGGCGTCCTTGACTTCGAGGTTCAGGCGCAGCCGCCCCGCCAGCAGACGCAGGGTTGCTTCCAGGGTCGGCAACGGCTCGCCGGCGAAGTGCGCGGCGAACCAGGCCCCGGCATCGAGCGTCTGCAACCGGTCGAGAGGGTGGGCCGCCACCCGTCCCGTCCCGTCCGTGGTCCGCTCCAGCGTGTCATCGTGAATCACCACCGGTACGCCGTCCCTGGACAGGTGCACATCCAGTTCGATGCCGTCAGCACCGGCGGCGAGCGCACGGCGAAACGCCGCGAGGGTGTTCTCGGGCGCTTCAGCCGACGCCCCGCGATGGGCATAGAGAAAGAGGGTTCTCATCGTGGTGCGCGATCCCCTTCAGCGCCGGATCGGGTAGCCCTGGGATGCCCAGGCATAGATGCCGCCATCGAGGTTGTAGACCTCGGCATAGCCGCGCCGCGCCAAAAAGTTGAACACCTGGGCACTGCGCGAACCGACGGCGCAGTAAACCAGAACCGGCCGGTCGCGGGGGATTTCCGCAAGGCGCTTGACAACCTGATCGACGGGGATCAGGTAGGCGCCGTCGAGGCGCGCCTGTCGGTATTCTTCAGGGGTACGCACATCAAGCAGGAACACCTGCGGCCGCTGGGTGAGCAGCGCCTTGGCGTCCGGAGGCGCAACGTTGCGGGCCACCGCCGCGACCGCCAGGGAAGCACCGGCGAACAGGGCAGCAGCGGCCAGAAGCATAGTCAGCCTGCGCATGGAAATTCTCCGTTGGGGTGGTTGCTGCACTTGCTCTTAGCATAGTCCATTCACCAGAGACAAACCACCCCATACGCTGCCCTGACCGACGTGTCGTCCGGCCCCAGCCGGATCCGGCTCGGCGCGCGGGTTGTCCCTGCGGAACCGCAGCCTATCGGCAGCCCTGCCCGGCCTTCCCGGACCCGGCCGGGCAGGCTGAAACCGTTTGTCAACATTGCAAGAACATGCCATGATGGCGCCGGCTGTCAACAATACTGCCTTGGGAGGTGTGTGTGATGGACCGCAACCTGGCCCTCGAACTGGTCCGCGTCACCGAAGCTGCCGCCCTCGCCTGCGGTCGCTGGGTCGGCAAGGGGGACAAGACCGCCGCTGACCGGGCCGCCACCGAAGCGATGCGGCGCAGCCTGGAATCGATCGAGATCTCCGGCACCGTGGTCATCGGCGAGGGAGAAATGGATGAAGCGCCGATGCTCTATATCGGCGAGAAGGTCGGCTCCGGCAACGGCCAGCAGGTCGACATCGCCGTCGATCCTCTGGAGGGCACCAATATCTGCGCCAAGGGGCTGAACGGCTCGATCGCCACCATTGCCCTGGCACCGGGCGGCGGGTTTCTGCACGCCCCGGACATGTACATGGAAAAGATCGCCGTCGGGCCGAGCGCGCGAGGGGCCATCGACATCAACCTGCCGCCGACGGAAAATCTGCAGCGAGTGGCAGCAGCCAAGGGCTGCCAGGTGGCAGACCTGACCGTGGTGATCCTCGACCGGCCGCGCCATGACCGGGTGGTTGCCGAGATCCGCAAGGCCGGGGCGCGCATCCACCTGGTCAGCGACGGCGACGTGGCCCCCGCCATCGCCGCCGCCGTCGAGGGCAGCGGCATCGATCTGCTCATGGGGGTCGGCGGTGCCCCGGAAGGGGTATTGGCCGCCGCCGCCCTGCAATGCCTGGGCGGCGACATGCAGGGCCGACTGGTGTTCATGAACAACGAGGAACGCGACCGGGCCCGCAGCATGGGAATCACCGACTTCGATCGGGTCTACGGCTGTGACGACATGGCCCGCGGCGACGTGGTCTTTGCCGCCACCGGGGTGACCAACGGCGACCTGCTCAAGGGGGTGCGCTATTTCGCCGGCGGGGCGGAAACCCATTCCATCGTCATGCGTTCGAAAACCCGCACGGTACGTTTCATCGAGGCCCGCCACTGCTTCGATCGCAAGCCGAACTGTTGAGCAGCGAGGCGGCAACGCCTTTGCGCTTGCCAGAGGGATAGCAACTTGATAGTATCCCAACGTTTTGACCACAACGGCGAGAGGACGGTTCATGGCCATTATTACCATTTCCCGTCAGATGGGGAGCGGCGGCATTCCGATAGCCCAGAAGGTTGCCGAGAAACTCGGCTGCACCTTGGTGGACGGCGATGCCATCCTCAAGGTTGCCGACCAGTACGGCCTGACCCGGGAATCGATCGAGCAGGCCGACGAAAAGCCCCCCCATTTTGTCGAAACCCTCGATATCAAACACGAAACCGCCTTGCACCTGATCGAACTGATCATTCTCGAGTACGCTCTCAAGGGGAATGTCATCATCTACGGTCGCGGCGGGCAGGATCTGCTGAAAGAGATCAGCAGCGTCCTGCGGGTGCGGATCATCGCGCCCTTCGAGGAACGGGTCGAGCGCTGGGCCGAGCGCGAATGGCTCGATCCCGATCGGGCCCGCAAGCTGGTGCGCAGGAGCGACCAGCAGCGCGCCGGTTTCATCAAGTACTACTTCGACCGTGATTGGGACGACCCCTTGGGTTACGACCTGGTGATCAACACCGAGCGGCTCACCGAGGACAGCGCGGTGCGACTGATCTGCGACGGCATCAAGGACCGTCACCTGGCCGAAAGCAAGGCGGAGTACAAGAAGGTCCTGGCCGACCTGATTCTGCGTAAACAGATCGAAATCGCCATCAATGCGGCCGGAGACATCGACCAGCAACTGCTCGATATCGAGGTGAGTAAAGGCGTGGCCTCTCTCGCCGGCCAAATGCATTCCGAAGCTGAGCGGCAGCGGACCGTGGCCCTGGCGAAAGCTGCGCCAGGAGTCAGCAAGGTCATCGATCAGATCACGGTCATCAATTACCATTCGCATCCCCGCGAACATTGACGGAACCCGCAACTTAGAGGTTTTCCGCGAGCCGGCCCATGGCCGGCTTTGCCTTTGCCGTTCCCCCCTTGCAACTTGTCTGCCTACCACCTTCATGCTAGGATAATTTGTTTTCCCGAGGGCAACCCAGCTCAGATCCCCCACAAGGAGTCGCAGCCCCCATGGCAGGACACAGCAAATGGGCCAACATCAAGCACCGCAAGGGCGCTCAGGACGCCAAGCGCGGCAAGATCTTCACCAAATTGATCAAGGAAATCACCGTGGCCAGCCGGATCGGCGGCGGCGACCCGGACGGCAATCCCCGCCTGCGGGCGGCCCTCGACAAGGCGCGCATGGCCAATATGCCGCGGGACAACGTGGAACGGGCCATTAAAAAAGGGGTCGGCGATCTCGATGGCGTCAGTTACGAAGAAGACATCTTCGAGGGCTACGGCCCCGGCGGGGTCGCGGTGATCGTCGAGTTCATGACCGACAACCGGACTCGCACGGTGGCCGACGTGCGCCACATCTTCACCAAGTATGGCGGCAACTTGGGAGTCAGCGGCTCAGTCGCCTTCCTGTTCGAACGCAAGGGCTTGATCTCGTTCCCCCCGGCGACGGACTTCGACAGACTGTTTGAAGTGGCCCTGGAGGCCGGGGCCGAAGATGTCAAGGACGAGGGAGACGCCTTTGAGGTGCTCACGGATCCGGGCGACTTCATGGACGTTCGCGATGCCCTGGCCGCAGCCGGGCTGCAATTCGAGACCGCCGAAATCACCATGCTCCCCCAGACCCAGGTGCAACTTACCGGCAAACCGGCCGCATCGATGCTCAAGCTGATGGACAAGCTCGAAGACAACGACGATGTTCAGAACGTCTACGCCAACTTCGACATCAGCGACGACGATCTGGAGCAGTTCGAAGGTTGAGCCCACGACGATGAGAATTCTCGGCATCGACCCAGGAAGCCGGATCACCGGCTACGGCATGATCGAAAGCCAGGGGAATCGCCTGCGCCACATTGACAACGGCATCATCGCCACGCACCCGAAGGAACCGCTGGCGCTCCGCCTGAAGACGATCTACGACGGGGTGGCGCGGATCATCGCCGAGCACCGGCCCGAAGTCGTCGCCGTGGAGCAGATTTTCCTCGCCAGCAATCCGCAGGCGGCCCTGGTACTCGGCCATGCCCGCGGCACGGCAATCCTCGCCGCGGTCAACGCCATGCTGGAGGTCCACGAATACACGGCCCTGCAGGTCAAGAGCGCCGTGGTCGGCTACGGGCGGGCCGGCAAGCCGCAGGTGCAGCAGATGGTCAAGGCCCTGCTCAACCTGCCGGAAATTGCCCAGGAGGACGCCGCCGACGCCCTCGGCGTGGCGATCTGCCACGCCCACAGCCGCACCATTAACCAAGCACTTTCCCGGATCGGCCGATGATTATACTTCACCGTTCACCGTTCACCGTTCACCGTTCACGGTCGCTATGATTGCCTTGATCCGCGGCGAGCTTGCCTACAAGTCGGTTGACCATGTCATCGTCGATACCGGCGGCGTCGGCTATCGGCTGTTCATCCCGCTCTCGACCTTCTATGCCCTGCCGGACCGCGGCGACGTCCGACTGCTGGTTTATACTCATGTGCGCGAGGAGGCCCTGCAACTCTACGGCTTTCTCACCGCCCCCGAAAAGGAGATGTTTGCCCAGCTGATCGGCATCACCGGGATCGGCCCGAAGCTGGCCATCAACATCCTCTCGCACATCCCGGTGGCCGAGTTGCAGGCAGCGGTACTGACCGGCGACGTCAAGCACCTGTCCACCCTGCCGGGCATCGGCAAAAAAACCGCCGAGCGCCTGATTCTCGAGCTCAAGGACAAGCTCGGAGCGTTGAGCACGGCGGCCGGCAGCCAGCTTCCGGCGGCGGCCAGCGCCGGACGGACAGCGGCGGATCCCCTGGCCGACGTGCTCTCCGCCCTGGTCAACCTCGGCTACAAGGAGGCTCAGGGGCGCAAGGCTCTGGAAACGATGGAAATCGCCCCCGGCACCGCCATGGAGGAGATCCTCAAGAGTGCCTTGAAAGTCCTGGC
The DNA here is from genome assembly GCA_041310635.1 of Desulfuromonadaceae bacterium. Lineage (GTDB taxonomy): Bacteria > Desulfobacterota > Desulfuromonadia > Desulfuromonadales > BM103 > VAUL01. The sequence continues at coordinate 7,547 of JBFYXI010000169.1, forward strand.
CCGCTGATGTTTCTACCAGCCCCCAGCCCCCGGGTTTACCCATGTCTGACCGCCTGATTGCCCCGCAGACCGTCGGCGACGACCGCACCTTCGAACTCTCCCTGCGGCCACGCACCCTGGGGGAATATGTCGGCCAGGGGAAGATCAAGGAGAACCTCAAGGTCTTCATCGGCGCCGCCCGCGGCCGCGCCGAGGCACTCGACCATGTGCTCTTCTACGGCCCGCCGGGCCTCGGCAAGACCACTCTGGCGCATATCATCGCCTGGGAAATGGGGGTCGGCATCAAGAGCACTTCGGGTCCGGTGATCGAACGCCCCGGCGATCTGGCTGCGGTCCTCACCAACCTGGAGGCCGGGGACGTGCTGTTCATCGACGAAATCCACCGCTTGTCACCGGTGGTCGAGGAAATCCTCTACCCGGCCATGGAGGACTACCAGCTCGACATCATGATCGGCCAGGGACCGTCGGCCCGCACCATCAAGCTCGACATCCCGCGCTTCACCCTGGTCGGCGCCACCACCCGCGCCGGGCTGCTTTCTTCGCCGCTGCGTGACCGCTTCGGAGTCATCTGCCGGCTGGAATTCTACGGCAGCGACGACCTGGCGACCATCGTCCGGCGCAGTGCCGGCCTTCTCGACGTGGCCATCGACGAGACCGGCGCCTTTGAAATCGCCCGGCGCAGCCGCGGCACGCCGCGGATCGCCAACCGTTTGCTGCGCCGGGTTCGTGACTTCGCCCAGGTCGAGGGAGACGGGCGCGTGACGCGAGAGCTGGCGGACCTGGCGCTGCTGCGCCTGGAGGTCGACCGCGAAGGCTTCGATCAGATGGACCGCGCTCTGCTGTTGACCATCATCGACAAGTTCGGCGGCGGGCCGGTCGGACTCGACACCCTGGCGGCGGCCATCGGCGAGGAAAAGGACACCATCGAGGACGTCATCGAGCCATTCCTGATCCAGCAGGGGTTTCTTAACCGAACCCCCCGCGGCCGGGTGGCCACCGCCGCCGCCCGCGAACACCTTGGCCGGCGCCCGGGACCATCCGCCGGCGCGCCCTTGTTCGCCTGATTTGCCCTGGGCCACCCCGGTCACCGGGCACAGTTTCATTGCACCCAAACCCCTCGCTCAACTACGACCAGGCTGTTTGCGCTTGCCACATGACTTCTGACTTCCTGCCGCAGTTTCGCCGCCGCCTGTTCGACTGGCTGCAGGTCAGGCTAGCCGACGGCCGCACCCCGTTCCGACGCGTGGAGGAAACCCCGGAGGTGGCGGTCGGCAACCGCCTGCCCCCTCCGGACCTGGTGCTGTGGATCAATCGTGACAGCCTGCTCGCGGGCGCCATGATCCTGGTACCGCACCGAGTCGACCAGAAGCTGCTGCACGAAGGGGGCATCACGGCCGGCCGGCTCGGCCTGCGCCAGCTGGTTACCTGGGGGGCAACCAGCGTCGATATCTGGGAAGTCGTCGCAGGAGTGCCGCAGCGCCTGCAAAGCTGGCCGATCCCGGCCGCGGGCCAGGCCAGCGCGGCGGCATTCACCGAAACCTTCGAGCAATTGCTGCAGGCCTTGAAGAATCAGGCCGTCGCCGCCATGCTGCCGGCCGGACAGCTGCCGCCGGACTACTTCGCCAATCTCTGCCGGATGGTCTTGCGTGACACGGAGGCGGCCCTGCAGGAAGCTTCCCGGGTCGCAGCGCCAGCCGGGCAGCCTGACAGCTGCACCAGCCGCCAGGCGCGGGACAAAGGCTGGCTGTGTATCTGGCGGCTGCTGGCCCTGCTGCGTTACGGGCGCATTCCCCCCGGAGTCGACCCGGAGCGCCTGGAGCGGGGGTACAGCTATGCCCTCGCCGGCCTCGATCCGGAGATTTTCCGGCAGTGCCGGCCGGACGACAGCGAAGCGCCCCTGCCGGAAAGCGTCGCCGTGCGTCTTCATCACCTGGCGGGACGCCTGTCCCAGCTTGGCTGGCAGCTTGACAGCCAGCGCGCGCAAGTGACCCTGGAGCTGCTGCTCGCCGAGACCGCACGCGACTGCGAGGTCGACACCACGCCCTTGGCCGAGCCCCCCCGACCGCGCGCCTTGCTGGTCAACCACCTGCCACCGCAGCTGCCGGCGGCGGCCCTGCTGCTCGCCCCCCGCCCCTGCCTGGCCGGTCTGGCCCTGACCTCCCGAGCGGCCGGCATCCCGCTGCCGGCGTGGATGGCTGACACCCTTGAGGCGTTGCCCGTCGACAGCAGGCCTGAACAGGTCGTGGCCACCCTGCATGACCGGGAGCCGCTGCCGCCGGGCGAAAGGCAGCGGCGGCTGGCGGCTCTTCGCCAGCCCTGGCCATACCGGCGCTTTCAGATGGCGGCGACTACCCCGGCCTGGGTGTCGGAAGCCTTGCATCTGGGAGGCACCGTCGATCCGGCGGGAACCCTGTTGCTGACCTTGCCGCCCGACTGGCCGGCAGCCCCGGGAGCCGAACTTCTCTGGCAGGCGCTCACCGAACGGCTGGCCCTTGCCGAGATCCTGCTGCGCGCGGACGGCCGGCAGACTCTGTCCCTGGTCGGCCAACACCTGGCCCCCGACCTGCTTAACCTACGCCGCCCTGACGGCAGCTGCCGCCGGCTGCCGGCGCTGCCCGACGGTGCCGATGTCGCAGCCCTGACGGCCTTATCCTCCGCTGTCACCAGCCCCGCGGAAGCACTGCCCCGTCAGCGGCGAGCGCAGCCGCAGCTGGCGGCAGCGATTGCCGCCAAAGTCTTTTGTGACGGCCTGCCGAATTTCCCCGGCGACTATCTGCGGCGGCTCGATCCGGGCGAGCTTCGCAGCTACCTCCTGCCAGGTCCGCTGCACGCCGAATCCCAGTTTTTCCAACGTGTTTATCTGCGCGGCCCGGACGGCACCGTGGTGGAAACCGCCAACTCTGCCGATGCCGAAGCCTTGGTGCTCGCTTCCCGCGATGGGCGCGCCCGGGTCGACCTGCCGGTCGACCCGACCATGACGGCTCGCATGAACGCAGCCTATCAGGGCGATCTGCGGCGCCTGTGGCAGGCCCTCCTGGTCGAGTGCCGGCGGCACCTCCCGGTCCAGCGCCAGGCCCTGACCCTGGCGCGACGGCTCTGGGACGAGCGCGGACTCCCGCCCCCGGGGTCTGGCTGACGGCAAAAACTGGCTTTTTCTCCTGTCCCATAGTATATTGAGCGGCATACTGGAAAAACATGAAGGTCCTCCTCCACATCTGCTGCGCCAACTGCGCCATCTACCCGCTGAGCGTCCTGCGCGACGCCCATCACGCGGTCACCGGGTATTTTTTCAACCATAACATTCACCCTTACCAGGAATATCGGAAACGCCTGGACAGTGTGCGCGACTATACCGCAAGCGTCGATCTCCCGCTGGTCTGCATTGACCACTACGGCCTGGAGGATTTCCTCGCCCAGGTGGCCCAGGATCCCGCCGGCCGCTGTACCTACTGTTACCAGTCACGGCTGCAACGCACGGCGGAATATGCCGCCCAGCACGACTTCGACGCCTTCACCAGCAGCCTGCTCTACTCGCGCTATCAAAACCATGGCTTGATCCGCCAGTGCGGCGAGGAACTCGCCAAGCTGTATAACATCAACTTTCTCTACCAGGATTTCCGCAGCGGCTGGCAGGAAGGGATACAGGCTTCCAAGGCGCTGGGGCTGTACCGCCAGCAATACTGCGGCTGCATCTATTCCGAGAAGGACCGTTACCATCCCCGCAGCACCAACTGATGACCACCAACCCCGGCAAGCTGCTGATCATCCTCGGC
>JBFYXI010000216.1:0-3395 GCA_041310635.1 Desulfuromonadaceae bacterium
TGGCCTGCTCCACCGGTCGGCGGCTTCGCTCATCTGCTCTGCCGGCCCACCTGCCCAGCCGCCCCCTCCGGGGGGCGGGGCCCATCCACTGGGGGCCCCGCGGCAGACTGCCGGCTTCAGGATTTGCCCGGAAGAACACTATTCAGCATTTTGTCCCTGACGGGAAGAGACCGGTATCTATCCACTGCCAGCCGTGGCGGCACGGAGACAATTGCCACCGGGACAGCTGACGCGTTGGCTGTGGCCCGTTACAACAGGCAACGCGGGGCCAACAGCAAGGCCCCGCGCCTCGGTGGAGGCGGCTACGGAAAAGGTACGGGCTGTGACGATGGGCAAAACCACCGACCAGTCGAGCGCGCCATGCCCGCCGCAGGCGAAAATGCTGATTTTTGCTTACTTTTTGGCAGCCGGCAAAAAGTAAGGCGTCCGGCGGGACGCGACCCGCCGATGTTGATTTTTAACAACAGGCTTTGGAGTTGGGACGAGGGGCAGCCCCTGCAACATCATCAAACGGTTTGAACATGACACCACCTCTCCGGGGCCCTGAACGCGAAAAGCCGGCGCCCCGCATGTCGCGCGGAACACCGGCCCGAGCTTTCCTCTGTCGTCAATCTGAAGTTATGAGTTACGCCTGCCTGCGCAAAATGCCCGCCATTACGCCCCTCACCCCCATTAAATGACTCCAGCAATCGACAATTACACAGCGGTGGCTGTCAACCGACGACTGGCGCCAATACGCTGCCGAACTGAGAACACCGTGCCATGCCAGCCGTCATCCAGACTCAGGCCGCCTGCAGAACCACCCCTTCGCGCCGGGCGATTTCGACGATGGCGCTGCCGTCATCGTCACGCCACTGCCGCACCCCACAGGGGAGCGGTTCGATCCGGCTGTCGATGCGTGCGGCGAGTTGCCAGAGCTGGTTGACAGCACGGCGATCCTGACTGCCATCGAACTGTGCGGCAACGACCAACAGATCGATATCGCTCCATTCGTGAGCCTCGCCACGGGCCTGCGAACCGAAAATCACCGCCAGTTCGACGCCGATGCCGGCACCCTTCAGCGCATCCAGGTAGCGATTGACGACCTTCACAACTGCCGGGTCAACCATTCCAGCAACTCTCCGATATTGACGAAATATTGCTTGGCCTCGACTGCGGTCGGCAACAGCATGGCCGTGTCGGGATAACGTCCCGCGATGTTGAAGCTATTGACCTCCGCCAGCAGATCAACCTGTTCCCGGGTGAACGGGAGTGCCGCGAACTCTGCCAGCCGCACCAGGTTGTGCGTCGGCGGCGCCAGATCGCACGTCGCCTCGCAAACATGGGCCTTCAGTAGCTTTTCTACGGCCTGGTGCGCGAAAAACAGCCCATGCCGGATTTTGCCGGCTTCAAGCAGATCGCTAGCAACCTCCCAATCCTCACTGGAACCGGTACGCCAGTGTTCGATCTGCTTCGCAATATCAATCATTATTCGATTGTATGGGCAAGGCTGTGAAGGTCAAGGGAAAAGTTCCGTAACCGGTTTGCTAGTCTGCTGCTGGCTCCTCCCCCGCCAGCCGCCGTGCCTCCTCCACCAACACATCGGCGAGTTGCCCGGCGGGGACCTTGCGCACTACCTCCCCCTTGCGAAACAGTAGCCCCTCCCCCTGGCCGCCGGCGATACCGATATCCGCTTCGCGCGCTTCACCGGGGCCGTTGACCGCGCAGCCCATCACCGCGATGGTGAGTTTTTTCGGCAGGTCGTGCAGCCGGCGCTCGACTTCCTCGGCCACCGGGATCAGGTCGATCTGGCAGCGCCCGCAGGTCGGGCAGCTGATGAACACCGGGCCGCGCTCGCGCAGCTCCAGGCTCTTGAGGATCTCCCAGCCGACCTTGACCTCCTCCACCGGGTCGCCGGTCAGTGACACCCGCAGGGTGTCGCCGAGGCCATCGTACAGCAGGGCGCCGAGGCCCACCGCACTCTTGATGGTGCCGGCCCAGGTGGTGCCGGCCTCGGTGATGCCGACATGCAGCGGGTAGTCGGCCTGCGCGGCGAGCAGGCGATAGGCGGCCACGGTGCGGCGCACGTCGGAGGCTTTCAGGCTGACCTTGATCTCCCGGTAGTTCAACTCCTCGAGGATGCGGATATGCCTCAAAGCGCTCTCGACCATGGCCTCGGCGGTCGGGTGCCCATACTTTTCCAGCAGCTCCTTCTCCAACGAGCCAGCGTTGACGCCGATGCGCACCGGCACCTGCCGCTCCCGGCAGGCAATCACCACCTCCTCGACCTTCCAGCGGACGCCGATGTTGCCGGGATTCAGCCGCAAGCCGTCGACGCCGGCAGCAAGGGCGGCCAGGGCCAGCTGGTAGTCGAAGTGGATGTCGGCAACCAGCGGCAGCGGGCACTCCCGGCGGATGGCGGTGAGCGCCTCGGCGGCCTGCCGGTCGGGAACGGCACAGCGCACGATTTCGCAGCCGGCCGCGGCGAGGGCGCGGATCTGCGCCAGGGTGGCGGGAACGTCGCGGGTATCGGTGTTGGTCATCGACTGCACCGATACCGGCGCGCCGCCGCCGACAGGAAGGGTGCCGACGCGGATCTGCCGGGTGGTTCTGGACATGATGCCTCGCTGTAGAGAGAAGGGCGGATCGATTCGGCAGTTTAGGAAGGTAACCGGCAGCAAGTCAAGCCAGGCCACCAGCCGCCGTCGCGCACCCTTGCCAGCCACGGGAGTTTCACCGTATATTGGCGGCCACCACTCATCAGGAGCCCTTCATGGTCACGCTCGACTGCCGCGGGCAGCAGTGCCCCCAACCCGTGGTCCAGGTGCGCAAGCAGATGCTGGCGGTGCCGGAGGCCCAGCTGCAGGTGTTGGTCAGCGACCCGGCGGCCCGTGACAATGTCGGCCGCCTGGCCGCCAGTCGGGGTTACCAGGTCGAGAGTACGGAGGTCGGCGGCGCTTATCGGCTCGAACTGCGCCCGGTCGCACCGGCCGCGGGACAGGCGGCCGCGCCTGCCAGCGGACCCACCGTGATTCTGATCGCTTCCGATCAGATGGGCAGCGGCAACCCGCAACTCGGCGAGATCCTCATGAGGAACTTCCTCTTCACCCTGGCGGAGACCGACGCAACCCCCGACCTGCTGCTGTTCGTCAATGCCGGCGCCAAGCTGACGGCGCGCGGCTCCGATCTCATCGAGCCGCTGCAGAAGCTGACCGATCTCGGCGCCGAGATTGCCACCTGCGGGCTCTGCCTGGAGTTTTTCGGCCTCAAGGATGCTCTGGCCATCGGCCGGGTGAGCAACATGCTGGAAATCGCCAACGCGCTGCAGGGCTCCGGGCGCATCATCCGGCCATAAGCCGGGGAAAGACGTTCAGAAGCTACCGTTATACCGGCATCAAGAACTTTTCGATTTTCAC
>JBFYXI010000220.1:0-13508 GCA_041310635.1 Desulfuromonadaceae bacterium
GTTGCGCAGCAGGCGGTAGGTGATCCCCCACAGCAGCGGCTGGCCGGGGCCGAGTAGATCGGCTACCGGCTGGGTGGTCGGGTGGCCGCGGTAGTCGAAGCTTTCCTGGCGATGGCGTGCCGGATCGAGGAGGCGGTCGAGAGGGATCCAGATGGTGGCCTCGACTTCATGGTTGGGCACGAGGTGAGGGCGATTGCCGACGGCGTAGACGAAGCACGATACCAGAATCGGCAGGGTGGCGCCGTACAGATCATCGAGACGGCCGAGGTAGTCGACGTCGGCCAAATCGAGGGCGAGTTCTTCGGCAGTTTCCCGCTCTGCGGTGCGGCGCGGCTGGTGGTCGCCGGGGGTGACCCGGCCACCGGGAAAGCCGAGGTCGCCCGACCAGGGGTCGCCATCGTGCCGGGCGCGGACGATGAACAGGGCGTCGGCGGCCGGCCGGGATTCCGCCAGCAGGAGAGCGACCGCGGCGTGGGGGCGGTCGGCGGTCAGCAGCCGCGGCCGATAGGCGGTCAGGGCCTGGCGAATGGCAGTGAGACTGAGCAGGATATCGGTCATGGGCGGGGACGGTCCGGCGCAGGGGTGTCGAGCAATTCCAGGATATCGCGGGCGGTCAGTTCCCGCAAGCGCCGGCAAGGACCGCCGAGGATCTCGGCAAGGTGCGGCAGCCGGCGTTGCTGAGGGGCGGCGGTGCCGGTGTCGATCAGGATACTGGCTACGCCGTCCTGGCGCAGTTGACGGGCGATGGCCAGAGCGTCGGCGAACGGATCGCCGTTGCGGCGCAGCGGCACCGTGGCCTCCCCGTCGGAGACCAGGACCAGCACGGCGTCCAGGGCCGGGTCCTGGCGGCGCGCCCGGCGCAGGGTGTCGCGGGCCAGGCGCAGGGCGTCGGCCAGAGGGGTGGCGCCGCCGACCGCCAGTTGACTGAGCCGATCGCGCACCCGCCGGACGCTGCCGGTCGGCGGCACGGTCAGGGCGGCGGCGCGGTCGCGGAAGGTGATCAGGGCAACCTGGTCGCGATGCAGGTAGGCGCGCCGGGCGAAAGCGACGGCGGCGCCCAGCGCCGCGGCCATGCGCGTTTCCGGACCGTCCCCCATGGAGTCCGAGACATCGACGGCAAACAGCACCAGCCGGCGTGGCCGTTGAGCGAAACGCTGGTGGTGCCAGTCCGCCGCGGCGGGACGCAGGGGCAGTGCGGCGTCGCCGTCGGCCAGCTTTCGGCGCACGGCGGCGGCAAGAGTGGCGGCGAGGTCGACTGCCTGGAGCGGTTCGTGGTCGCGGCGGGGGGAGCTGCCGGCGCGTTGTCCACGGTTGGCTGGCGCGACGCGCCCAGCGCCATGTCGGGGACGGCCGCGCCGGCGCCGCAGGGGCGATGGTGTAGCGGTCAGGTGTTCGCTGCCGGTGGCAGTGAAGACGCGTTCAAGACTTTTTTTTTAAGATAGGTGAAGAGCATGCTGCCGGCGGCCGCCGAGCCGGGAAAGTCGATATTGTCGAGGAGTGCCGCCGACTCAGCGTTCTCGTCAAACCCCGACAGAGGGGTGAGAGACTCCGGAGCCTCCTCGAGAAGTTCGGCCAGACGCGCCGTGCCGCGCTCGGGATCGGCAAGACCGCCACCATCGAGGCGGTGCGGCAGCACCAGCCGGGCCGCTTCGGCCAGGTCGGCAGCCGTCGCCGTCTGCCGATCGCAGAGGGCGGCCAGCGCCCGGGAGGTACGCACCAGGGCCAGTTCGGCACGGTGGCCCTGGGCCTGGGCGGCAGTCGCCAGGGCGACGGCGCGGTCGACCAGCTCGAGGGGGATTACGACTTGGTCGAGATGCTGGCGGGCGCTTTGCAGCTGTCCGGCGAGGGCCGCCTCGGTGGCCTGAAAACGTGCCCGGAAAGCCTGCGGATCGCGGTCGAAAGCCAGCCGGCGCAGGACAATCTCGCGGCGCAGCTCCGGGCTGGCCAGGCCGCTGACCGCGACGCACAGGCCGAAACGGTCGAGGAGCTGCGGACGCAGTTCTCCTTCTTCCGGATTCATCGTGCCGATCAGCAGGAAGCGCGCCGGGTGGCTGTAGTGCAAACCTTCGCGTTCGACGGTATTGACCCCCGAGGCGGCCACATCGAGGAGCAGGTCGACCAGGTGGTCGGGGAGCAGATTCACTTCGTCGACATAGAGAATGCCACGATTGGCGGCCGCCAGCAGCCCGGGCTGGAAGTGGCGCCGGCCGGTGGCAAGGGTGCGCTCCAGTTCCAGGGTGCCGACCAGGCGGTCTTCGGTGGCCGAGAGCGGCAAGTCGACGAAGGGCGTCGGGCTTAGCGCGCGCGGCAAGGCTTCCCCGGCCGCCTGACGCTGGCTGCACTCGTGGTGCAACTGGTCGGGGAGATCGGGGTTGCAGTGACAGGGACAGTCGGCAACCACCGCCAATGGCGGCAGCAGTCCCGCCAGGGCGCGGGCCGCCGTCGACTTGCCGGTGCCTTTCTGGCCGCGCACCAGAACCCCGCCGATCAAGGGATCGACGGCGTTGACCAGCAGGGCGGTCTGCATCGCTTCCTGGCCGAGGAGGGCGGTAAAGGGATAGACCGGAGGGAGAGTGCTGGCGGGTTTGCTCATAGCGTCAGTGTCCGGTCACGGCGCGGCTGGCGATCCAGCCACCGCCATGACCTGTTCGAGGTCGGCGCACAGAGCCGCAATGTCGTCCGTGGAGGTTGCCCAGGAACACATGAAGCGGCAGTGCCCCGAACCGATGAAGGTGTAGAACACCCAGCCTCGCCGGCGCAGGTCGGCAATGGCGGGGTCGGGAAGCTGGACGAAGACGGCGTTGGCCGCGACCGGATGGACCAGCTGGACGCCGGGGATGCCGGTCAGCTCTGCGGCCAGTTGGCGGGCGCAGGCATTGGCATGAGCGGCGTGGCGCAGCAGCGCACCGTTCTCGAGCAGGCCGAGCCAGGGGGCGGAGAGGAAGCGCATCTTCGAGGCAAGTTGGCCGGCCTGCTTGCAGCGGTAGTCAAACTCGAAGGCCAGCTGCCGGTCGAAAAAGACCACCGCTTCGCCGACCGGCAGGCCGCTCTTGGCCCCGCCGAGTGTGAGTACGTCGACCCCGGCGCGCCAAGTCAACTCTTTGGGAGGGATATTCAGCGCCGCGACGGCGTTGGCAAAGCGGGCGCCGTCGACATGCAGTTTCAGCCCCAGGCGGCGGGTCAGACCATGCAGCGCAGTCAGTTCCGCCGGGGTGTAGAGGGTGCCAAGTTCGGTAGGCTGGGAGATGGTCAGCACTTTCGGCTTGGGGTAGTGGATGTCGTTGCGCTTGTTGACGGTGTACTCGACTGCCGCCGGATCGACCTTGCCGTCCGGGCCACCGACGGTGAGGAGCTTGGTGCCGTTGGAGAAGAATTCGCTGGCGCCGCATTCATCGGTTTCGACATGAGCGGTTTCGTGGCAGATCACGCTGTGGTAGGACTGGCAGAGCGAGGCCAGCGCCAGGGAGTTGGCGGCGGTGCCGGTGAAGACGAAAAAGACCTCGCAGTCGGTTTCGAAGAAAGCCCGCAGGGCGTCGCAGGCTCGCGTCGTCCAAAAATCGTCGCCGTAGCTGACCGCATAACCGGTATTGGCCGCGGCCAAAGCCTGCCAGGCTTCGGGGCAGATGCCGGCGTAATTGTCGCTGGCAAAATGGAGTCGTTGCGGGGTTTTGGCCATACGGGTTCTCAATACCTTTGTCCTTGAAGCTTCTGCACGGTCTCGTTGACCCAGCGGTCGTTGATCAGCTTGACCTTCTTCAGGTAGCCGAGGGAGATCATTTTGCTGTCCATGGCCGTCTTGGTGGCTGAGCAGACCATGAAATTGCTGTAGTCGAGGTCTTTCGCCGCCTGGGCAAACTGCTCCTCGGTAACCGGCCCCTGCGCCTGCAGTTCGGCGAGCAGGAGATCGTTGTGATCCTCGCGTGTCGGATTGGTATAGTTCAGGTAGCCCAGGCCGGCGGCGATGATCAGGAAAATCAGTTTCTTCATGAGGGGCGGCTCCTTGACGATGATGGCAAAGCATAACGTAAACTGTGGCGCACGCCAAGGGCGAGCCTTGCAACGGGATTTGCCGCGGGGTGGACGATGACGCCAAGGCATGTAAGCTGTATAGACAAAGCGACCGCCACTTCGGGAGAGACCCATGCGCACTTCGGCCCTGATGACCGACCTGTACGAGCTCACCATGCTGGCCGGCTACCTGCGCGAAGGGATGGCCGAGCGCCCGGCGGCCTTCGACTTGTATTTCCGGCAGGCTCCATACCAGGGGAGCTATGCCGTGTTTGCCGGGTTGCAGCCGGCTCTCGACTACCTGTCCGGCCTGCACTTTACCGCCGCTGACCTGGTTTACCTGGAGAGTTTGCGGCTGTTTGCCCCGGAATTTCTCGAGTATCTGGCCGGTTTCCGCTTTCGCGGCCGGGTCACCGCACCGCGCGAAGGGGAGGTGGTCTTCGCCGGTGAACCGCTGCTCACCGTGGAGGGCACCCTGGCCGAGGCGCAGTTGGTCGAGACCGCCCTGCTCAACATCATCAACTTCCAGACCCTGGTGGCGACCAAGGCCGCCCGGCTGACCGTGGCCGCCGGCCCGGCCGAGATTGTCGAGTTCGGCCTGCGCCGCGCCCAGGGGCCAAACGGCGGTCTCAGTGTGGCGCGGGCGGCGTGTGTCGGCGGAGTGCGCAGTACCAGCAACGTGTGGGCCGGACAGGTGTTCGGCCTGCCGGTCAAGGGCACCCACGCCCACAGCTGGGTCATGGCCTTCCCCGACGAATTGAGCGCTTTCCGCGCCTACGCCGAATGTTTTCCGGACAGCTGTCTGCTGTTGGTCGACACCTACGACACCCTGGCCAGCGGCATCCCCCATGCCATCATCGTCGCCGGTGAGTTGCGCGCCCGTGGTCACGAGCTGCGTGGCATTCGACTCGATTCCGGGGACCTCTCCTGGCTGAGTCGGGAAGCGCGGCGGATGTTCGATGCGGCCGGCTTCCCCAACGTGAAAATCGTCGCCTCAAACGAGGTTGATGAGGCGGTGATCGCGGCGATCAGGGCCGACGGCGGCCGCGTCGATATCTACGGGGTCGGCACCCGGCTGGCGACTTGCGCCGGTGAAGGGGGCGGGGCGTTGGGTGGCGTCTACAAGCTGGTAGAGATCGGCGCCCGCCCCTGCCTGAAGACCACCAGCGATCCGGCCAAGGCGACTCTCCCCGGGCGCAAGCGCCTGCTGCGGGCCATCGATCCGGAAGCTGGGCTGCTCATGGATGTGATCGACCTGCTGGAAAGCCCCGGCGAACCGTTTCGTGCCGGAGCGACGGCCTACGATCCGGCCAACCCGCAGCGCTGCAAGGTGGTGCCGGCCGACTGCGAGATGATCGATTGCCGGGAAGTGGTGATGGATGGCGGCAGGCAGCTGCAAGAGCCGCTGTCGCTGCCGGCCATGGCCGACTATTGCGCGCAGCAGCTCAGGCGTCTGCCGGAAGGGAGCCTGCGCCTGGTGAATCCGCATCGCTATAAAGTGGGGGTGAGTCGTCGCCTGCTGGCGCTCCGGGATGAGCTGATGGTTGCCGCGGGGAGGTGATGCGCCGCCGAGCAGCGCAAGGAGCTAAAGGAGGTCGATCCTTGAGGTTGCCGCCATCATGATGTAGATCCTGTCGTTGTTGCTCTCGGGGTCGGCTGGAAACACAAAAAAGCCCGGACGGTTGGCGGCGTAGCCCTGGGTATAGCCGAACTGCGTTTCCCCGTCCTTGAAATAGATCGTGACCTTCCTGCCGCAACCGGATCGTTCCACGTTGGATTTTTCGTTGTACTCGGGGCGCCCTTCAAAAGTCTTGACGAAATAGACCGCCTTGAGCGTGGCGACACGGACTTCAAGATTTTCGCTCTGCTCGAGCACTTGAAGGTGAAAGACCTCTTTGTTGGGAAAGAAGTCGGCGGTGGTTCCCTTGAGAATCTTGCCGTCCACAAGATGCACCACGACTTTGTTTTGCATGAAGCGTCCCGCCTTTCAGTTAGGACAGCGTATCCGCTGATGCCGCTAGTTAATGACAGGCGCGGGGGCATGTCAAGAGAGTTGCGCCCGGCCTGATGCCCTGAATCCACGACGCTGCCGCGGTGGCAGGGAGGCTCGTTGCCAGAGTCGAGGGCACGACTGGACCGGCGCCCGCCTTTTCCCCTTGACTAATTCAAAAAATTGAATATATAAATGTAAAAAACAAACAGGGGGTCGTCCTGCCGATGTCCGTTGCCGTCAATAGCCTGCCATTGCTGATCGTAAAGCTGCAGCCAACCTACAAGTGGCTGCTGTCGCTGGTGGTGGTCGTCGTGCTCCTGCTGGGCTGGCGCTATCCCGCGCTCGGGTTCTCCGTACCGGCCGCCATGGCGGCCGGCATGGGGGGCGGGATCTTCCGCGGCCGCTGGGTCTGCGGCAATCTTTGCCCGCGTGGCAGCCTGTTCGACACCTGGCTCGGTTTTCTGCCGCGGCGCCCGGTTCCGGAGTGGATGACGCGCGCCACCTTCCGCTGGGGGGTGCTGGCGGTGCTGATCGGCCTGATGGTGGCGCAGCTCGCCACCGATCCTGGCGACTGGCGGCACTGGGGCGTGGTGTTCTGGCGGATGTGTCTGGTGACGACAACGGTCGCCCTGTTTCTTGCGGTTGTTTATGCGCCGCGCGGCTGGTGCGGCATCTGCCCGGTGGGCACTGTGGCTGCCCAGGCCGGGGAAGGCAAGATGACGTTGCAGATCGCCACGTCCTGCCGGGCCTGCGGCCGCTGCGAGCAGGCCTGTCCAATGCAGTTCGAGATTGCGGCCCACCGGCAGACGGGAACGTTGCCCCACCGCGACTGTCTGAAATGCTCGACGTGCATCAAGGCCTGCCCGGGCCAGGCGCTAAGTTGGCCGGATGGAGACTAGCGCGCCAGCGTCACGCCCAACACGCGCTCCATCTGCCTGAGGGCGAAGTCGCCATCGGCAGGGTCAAGGGGGGCAACACAGTCGGTCGGCACAGTCACCCGGTAGCCGCGGATCACTGCGTCGTAGGCAGTGTAGAGAATGCAGATATTGGTTACGCAGCCGGTCAGTACCAGGGAGTCGATCCCGCGGGCCTGCAGAATCCCTTCCAAGCCGGTGTGATGGAAGCCGGAGTAGGAGGTCTTCTCTACCACCGGGTCGGTTTCCAGCGGTGCCAACTCGGCGACCACCTGCGCGCCCGCCGTGTCCTTGACGGCGTGGGGGGGCCAGCCCATGCGGGTAAATTCCGGGTCGTCGACAAGGTGGGCATCGCCGACGTAGATCACGGCTGCCCCCTTGGCACGGGCCGCAGTCAGCCGCCTCAGTAGTGCCGGCAGGATGGCGCGGGCGGCCGGCACCTCGAGAGGCGCCCCCGCGCGCACGAAATCGTCTAGCATGTCGATAATCAACAAAGCTTCGCCCATCATCTCCTCACTCCTGGCGCCTCGCCCCGCAAGAAAACTTACCTGACCGCCACGCCGAACTCGACCCGGCAGCGGCTGATCCCCTTGGTGGCAGGCATGGCAGCGATCTCGCTAGCGACCAGAAAAACCCGTTCGCGGGGCAGCCCGCCGGTCTCGACCAGGGCCGTGGCCACCGTCTGAGCGCGGGACTGGGCCAGGGCGGCAAGCTCTTCGTTGCCGACCCGGATATTGGCCAGCAGCAGTTTTTCCAGTTCCGCATCGGGGAGGTGCTTGACCAGCCCGACGAAGTTGCGCGGCTTGGGGAAATCAGCCTCTTTGTAGACCCGCCACAAGTACTCCGGGTAATCCTCGGGGGTCACGGTCACACTCTCCGCATCGACCGGGGCGGTCTCCTCCTGCCCCTTGCGCAGGTCGATGAGCTTCTCGCGGCGAAGTTTGGCCAGCAGTAGTTCGCGGCGGTAGCCTTCCGGGTCCTGGTCGGGATCGACATAACCCTTGACCTCGATCTGCAACTCGGCGCGCTCGCGCAGGGCTCCGGCGATGCTGGCCAACTTGGCCCGCTCCGTTGCCGTCAGGGTGGCCGAGCCGGCCGTGAAGACGATGGCACTGAAGTCCTCGCCGCCGCCGGCCAGTGCCCCCAGCAGGGCCAGGGGCGAAGTGACAGCCTTGACCAGCAGGTTTCTGATGATCTGCCAGATGATCCCCCACACGCTGAACTGCGGGTCGCCGAGGTTTCCCGAGACCGGGATGTCGAGATGGATCTCGCCGTTGCGGTCCTTGAGCAGGGAGACCGCCAGCCGCACCGGCAAGGTCGTGGCGCGGTCGCTCTCGACCGCGTCGCCGAAAGTGAACTGGTCGAGGAACAGCTTGTTGGATGCGGTCAGCCGGCCGTTTTCCACCAGATAGATGAGGGCGACGTTGAGCTTGCCCTTCTCGATCAGGTAGCCGACATAGGTTCCCGAATAGGGGGAGAGCGGGCTCAGCTCAATGTCGTTGAAATCGATCCTGAGATCGAGGAACAGCGGGTCTGCCAGTGGATTGAAAGTTCCGGCGATGGTCAGCGGCGATTGGTTGCGCAGCCGACCGCGCAGGTCGACTTCGGCACGGACGCCAGCCACTGAGCTCAACCCTTCGATGCGGCCGCCGAGTTGCAGCATCTCGGCGGTGAACGGCTGGGGCAGGTGCCTGTCGGTGAAGATCACCTTCCCGCCTTGCAGGGTGATCTTGTCGATGCGAATCTCGGGTTTCTGCTGAGGCGCCGGCGCCTCAGCCTCGTCCGGCTCAACGGGCGCCGCCTTTTTCTCCCCACGGGCCGCCGGCGGGTTGGTGAACACCTCGACGAGGTTGAGGCGCGCCTGTTCGTCGAGCAACACCCGGGCAAAATAATCGTTAAGAGTGATGCTGGCAACCTGCAGTGACAATGGTGCGAGGCGGGCGTCGATACCGCTGACCTGCAGGTGTTCCCAGCGCAGCAGGTCTTCGCGGTGATCGGCGTCCAGACTATAGAAACGGCTGACGTCGAAATTGCCGCCAAGCCGCCCGCGCCAGGTGCCGTCCTGGCGCGCGGCTGCGGTGGTCAGACTGGCGTCAAGGGTGCCGTCGACCAGCACCAGCCGGATCCGCTCGCCCAGATAGGGGGCAAAGCCGGCCAGTGGAATGCGCCGTAGCTGCACCGCCGCACTCACCTCGGGGCCGCCCGGAACAAATGAACCGCTTGCCCGAAACTCCCCTTTCTTCTGGAATTTGCCCTGGACGGCGAAGGTCCCCGGCAACTTTTCCGGGGCGGCCAGTTCCTGGATCGTCGCGTCGAGACCGCTGATGATGAAACGAACTGGTTTGGACGGCAGTTCGTCGCGGAAGGCGATCTGGGCATCCTGCAGGGCGACCCGTGCGAAACGGTAGCTGAAAGGCGCGTGCTCCGCAGCGGGTGCCGGCGCCGCTGCGTCGGCCGGAGTGAAAAGCGCGGTCAGGAGCGGATAGTTGCGGTCAAGAAATGACCAGTGTCCGTCTCTGCCGCGCGAGAAGCGCAGATCGGCGCCAGTGAAGGTGGTATCAGCGACCTCCAGACGATTGGCGGCAAGGTCGAAGCGGCCGCCCTGCAGCACAGCGCTGGCGAGCTTGAAACCTTCGGCATTGGCCAGCGGCAGGTGGAGGTCGCGAATCTCCAGGTGGGTGTCGCTCAGCAGCAGGGGGATGTCCGGGGTAACCTGCAACCGGGTACTGGCTTGCAGGTCACCGCCGATGCTGGCCGCAGTCTGCGCTTGATAATAGGGTTGATAGGCGGCCAGCGGCACCGCCTTGGCCTCGACCGCCAGATCGAGGGTCAATGGCTGGATCGTCACCTTGCCGCTGATGCCGAGATGTTCCTGACGTTCGCTGGCGAGGCCGAGCACCAGCTGAAACGGGGTGTCAGGGGCCAGGGTGAAGCCGTGGATATCCAGGTCGATGGTCTTCAGGGTCGTGGCAAAACCGCCGGAGGGAAGGTTGTCGCGCAACTCCAGACGTCCCTCGTTGAAACTCAACTGATCGATCACCAATTGCAGGGAAGACGGGTTTTCCCCTGCGTCAGCCGAGGTGCCCCCAGCGGATGCGGACCTCCCGGCCAACTGGGCGACATTCCACTCCCCGGTCGAACTGCGGTCGAGCCAGCTCTGCAGGTTGCTGATCGTCACCGAAGCGATGTGGAACTTCTGTTCGAGGGGGTGCGACGGCGCCAGGCGCGCCTCCAGCAGCGGCAGGAACAGCAGGGGCTGACCGCTGTGTTCGCGCAGGTCGAGAGTGGTGACGTCGACCCGTCCGGCCACTTCCAGTTGCGGCTTGGCCGTCGCGGAGACACGGTAGGCAAGGTCCAGGTCGAGATCGAGCCGGCCGCTGTGCACCGTGACCGGCAGCGGCGCCGGCAGGTAGCCGAGGTAGCCCGGCAGGTCGATGCCGGCGAATTTCAGCTTGACCACATACTCCTGGATGTCGGCGAAGGGTTTGAGCTCCCCCTTGAGCTCGAAGGGGGTGTCGTTGACGGTGGCGCGCATCAGTGGCTGCACGTAGCGGTCGGCCAGGTAGGGGAGGTTGCCGACGAAAGGTATGGCCAGCTCCAGGGCCTCGATGCGGTGGTTGGCCGGCGCTGCCAGGGTGCGGTCGATTATCTCGATCCGCCCGCCGTGAATGACCAGATTATTCAGGGAGTAACGCGCCGGATCGTCAGGTTTGACTGGCGACGATGCATCCTCTTCGCGTTCAAGGAGGTCGCTGAAATTGAAGCGCCCTGCCGGCAGCCGCTCGATGCGTACCCGCGGTTCATCCAGCTGCAGTTCGCGGATGACCGGGGCGCGGTGCCACAGGGAGCTCGGGCTCAGCGCCGCGTACAGGCGCGCCCATTGCACAAAAGGGGTGGTTTGGTCGGTTTCCGTCAGGGTCAGCTCGCGGACCTCGACGCTGAGAGCCAGCAGGTTGACGTTGATCTTGCCGAGTTCCAGCGTGCGCCCGGTTTCCGCCCTGACCCACTCCCGGGCACGGCTGCGCAGCAAATCTGGGCCGAACAACGCCGCCGCACCAGCCGCCGTCAGCATCAAGATCACCACCGCAATCACTGCGCGTTTCCATCGGCGCATCGGCAGCCCTCCGCAAATCATTCCGTTTAAACCTAGCACAAAGACAGCTTCCCGCAAGCCGCGACAACGCGACTGGCCGATGCGTGTGCTGTTGCGTGTGCTTGACAAGCTGTCAAACAGCCGTTTAAATCGTCTGTATGAAAAGTATTCCTGAACGCAAGCGGACCAGGCGGCCGGTCCGCCCCGACACCAAGCGCAAGCTTCTCGATAGCGCCGAGACCTTGTTCGCTGCGCGCGGCTACCACGTGACCTCGCTGCGCGCCGTGACCCGTGCCGCCAAGGCCAACCTGGCCGCCGTGCATTACCACTTCGGTTCCAAGCAAGCCCTGCTTGAGGCCGTCATCGCCCGACGCCTCGCTCCACTCAACGCCGAGCGCCAGCTACGCCTGGCGGCACTGCCGGACGCGGCTGGAACCAGTTCGATCCTGCGTGCCTTTGTCGAGCCGACTCTGGCCCTGCGCGACGCCGGCCCCGGTGCCCGGCACTTCCTTACCCTGGTGGGGCGGGCGATGGTCGAACCTGAAGAAAGCGTGCGCAGCGTATTCCTGGCGCAGATGCAGGGGTTGCTCGAGCAGCTGTTTGCCAGATTGTCCGGGGCCTTGCCGCAGCTGTCGAGCCAGGAGGTGTTCTGGCGGTTGTTCTTCGCCCTCGGCACGCTGGCGCACACCCTGCGCATGGCGGACAAATTCCGCCAACTCCCGCCGGGAGTCGCCACCGACCTTGCCACTGGAGAGCTGGTCGACATGCTGACCCGCTTCATCACCGCCGGCATGGAGCAGGCGCCAGCCGACTGCCAGTTGTGCGCGGCCGCAGGAGACCACCGATGAAGCTTCCGCGCCCTGTCAGAATCGTGCTCATCGTCGCGGCCGTCGCCGTCAGCATCACCCTGTTGTGGCGTTTCGTCCCCGGTTCCCGGCCGGCCACCGGGGAGCTGCGCCTCTCCGGCAATATCGAGGTCACTGACGCCGAGGTCAGTTTCCGCATCCCCGGGCATGTCATCGAGCGAGCGGTGGATGAAGGGGACCAGGTTCTCTCGGGGGGCGTCATCGCCCGCCTGGACAGTGCCGATTTGCAACATTCGGTAGCGCTGCAGCAGGCCGAACTCGACAACGCCCGGGCGGTGCTGGCCGAGATGACCGCCGGTTACCGGGTCGAGGAGATCGCCCAGGCCGAGGCGGCCCTGGCTCAGGCCGAGGCTGAACGGCAGCGGGCCGAGACGGAGTGGCGGCGCGACCGGGAGCTGTTTGCCAAGGACCTGATTGCGGCTCGCGAGGCGGAAACCTCGCGGGCCACCCGCGAAGTCGCCGAGGGTCGCGCCAAGGAGTTGCAGGAGCGGCTGGCCATGCTCCGTAAAGGCTTCCGCAGCGAACAGGTCGAGCAGGCCCGCGCCCGGCTGAAAATGGCGGAAGAAGCCCTGGCCCAGGCCCTCACCCGTCTCGGCTACGCGGTGCTGATGGCGCCGCTGGACGGCGTGGTCCTCTCGGAAAACGTCGAACCCGGCGAATATGTGGCGGCCGGGACGCCGGTGGTTACTCTCGGGCGTCTCGACCCGGTGTGGCTGCGGGCCTACATCAGCGAGACCGACCTCGGGCGGGTCAAGCTGGGGCAGTCGGCACGGATCAGTACCGACACCTATCCCGGCCGCGAATATCGAGGAACCGTAACCTTCATCGCCCAGGATGCCGAGTTCACCCCGAAAAACGTGCAGACCGAGAAGGAGCGGGTCAAGCTCGTCTACCGGATCAAGATCACCCTCCCCAACCCGGACCAGGAGCTGAAGCCGGGGATGCCGGCCGATGCCGTCATCGACCTTGCCATCGATTGAGCGGCAAGGGACTTGTGCGCTTCTGAAGTCCGGGGCTTGCCTGCCGTCATGCCTGCTATCCGTGCCGATCGCCTGACCAGACACTTCGACGGGCTGGCCGCCGTCGATGGCTTGTCGCTGTCCGTGGCGCGGGGGGAAATCTTTGGCCTGATCGGCCCGGACGGCGCCGGCAAGACCACCACCCTGCGGATGCTGACGACAATTCTTGATCCGAGCGCGGGGGAGGCCTGGGTGCTCGGTCGGCACACGGTGCAAGAAGCCGAGGCGATCAAGCCGAACATCGGTTACATGAGCCAGCGCTTCGGTCTCTACCCCGACCTGACGGTGATGGAAAACCTCGACTTCTTCGCCGACCTCCACGAGGTGCCGATGCGGGGGCGGGACGAACGCCTTGAGCGTCTGCTCGATTTCAGCAGTCTCAGGCCATTCCGGCGCCGACAGGCGGGCAACCTCTCCGGTGGCATGAAACAGAAACTGGGGCTGGCCTGCGCCATGGTCCACTCCCCGCGCCTGCTCTTCCTCGACGAGCCGACCAATGGCGTCGATCCCGTATCGCGCCGGGATTTCTGGCGTATTCTCTACCAATTGCTGCAGGAGGGGGTGACCATCATGGTCACCACCGCCTACCTCGACGAAGCCGACCGCTGTCACCGG
>JBFYXI010000124.1:0-5985 GCA_041310635.1 Desulfuromonadaceae bacterium
AGTGCCACCCGCTTGACATCCTGCGCTGCCAGGGTCGCCACGCGCTTGCCGGCCGCCGTCGACCCGGTGAAGGAAACCATGTCCACTTCCGGATGGGCCGCCAGGGCTTCGCCGACACCGGGCCCATATCCCGTCACCAGGTTGAAGACCCCGGGCGGAAGACCCGCGGCCTCGGCAACCTCGGCCAGCAGGAAGGCCGTCAGCGGAGCGACTTCGCTCGGCTTGAGCACCACCGTGCAACCGGCCAGCAGGGCCGGAGCAACCTTGCTGACGACCTGGTGCAGCGGGTAGTTCCACGGCGTGATGCAGGCGACCACGCCTTTTGGCTCGCGATGAATCGTTGAGTTGCCGATGGTTTCCTGCAACGAGAGGCCGGCGGCGAGATCAACGATGCTGCCAATGTCTGCAACCGGCAAGCCGGCCTGAACCCGTTGGGCGATTTTCAGGGGAGTGCCGACCTCCATGCTGATCAGGGTGGCGATTTCATCCTGGCGCGCCGCCAGCCCGGCCTGGATCGCCGCAAGCAGTGCCGCCCGGCGGTCGAGTGGAGTCTCTGCCCAGGCTTCGAGGGCGGCCCGGGCGGCCCTGACCGCCAGGTCGACATCTTCGGGGGTGCCGCTGGGAATTCGCCCGAGCAGTTCCTCGGTCGCCGGATTGACAACATCGATCTGCTCGCGGCCGGCCGGGGCGGTCCACTTCCCGTCAATATACAGGTGATCGCGTAGCTTGAGCATGGCCCTCTCTCCTCTTGCTTGATTGCCTGGCATCCAACCCACAGGTCAGCGAACCGTCGGGGGCCGCATAATCATTTCAAAGCGGCCACCGACAATGCATTCTATCACTCCCTGCGATTTCTGCTCTCGACATGCCGGCCGTAAACCGCCCGCCGCAGCTCGCACCGGTCTTCCCGTGAGCCGAGATCCCCGCCGGGGAGGTAGGCCCGGGCGAGGCAACCGCCGCCACAATGGTGTCCTCCGGCACAGCTGTCGATGCAGTGCATCTCGGTTGTCCGCGCGCGACTCACTCCCTGCAGCTCTGCCCATAGGGGCAAGCTGTCGCTGATGACTTCCGCCAGCGAGCGTTGGTAGATTCCGCGACCGGCAAAGCCCCTGGCCTGCAGCAAGGCACACGGGAAAAGCAGACCGTCCGCAGTCGCATAGGGGTGTTCGAGGAAGCGGCACCCGTCATGGGCCGAGTTGGCGGCCCCTGCCATCCATGCCAGCGCAGGGAAACTGCCGAGCCTTTGGCAGCGCTTGCGAAAATCAGCATCCCGCTCGAAACGGTCAAGAAGCGCGAGATATTGCTCCCTGGCAGGCAAGAGTGCGGTTTTGCTTTGCCGGGCGCCCCCCCCGACAATCAGTGACTGGCCAACCACGGCGGAGACACCGAGTTGCTCGGCAATTGTCAGCAGTTGGGGAATGTCCTCGAAATTGTGACGCATCTCGGTGAAGGCGATCGAGGTCCGCGCGGTCAAACCTGCATCGGCCAGGCACCTCAAACCGCGCAGCGCCATTTCCAGGCTGCCGGAGCCCCTGACCAGATCATGGGTCGAGGCGGAACAGCCCTCAAGGCTGACCTGCAGGGACAGTCTGGCAAACTCGTCATTGGCAAGGGCCCTGGCGATGCCATCATCGATTAACGTTCCATTGGTCTGCAGGAGGACCCGCTTCAAACCCGGATGCGTGCAGCAGGCGACCAGGACGTCCAGCCAGTCAGGGTGGGTCATTGGCTCGCCACCGGTGAGCCACAACTCCTCCCCGCCGATGTCAACGAACTCCTGGACCAGCTTTTTCAGTGGCTGCAGACCGACAAGCGGGATGTTTCCGGGGATCGGGGAGGACGCAACCAGGCAGTGTTCACAGCGTAGATTGCACGCCGAGGTAATGGCGACGGTCAGCCGCTTGGGCGGCATCAGGCCGAGCGCCGTAATGTGCTCGTGCAAGGCCCCCTTTTGGGCTTCAGGATGGTCGGGCATGCCGATCACTGGCAGGCGGGGTTTTCATCCTGCGCAATCCGCCGGATCACCCTGCATTTTGGCAATCGCGTGGGGAATGGCCGGCCAGATGGCGGCGAGATTTTCGACCGCACCCTTCGGGCTGCCCGGCAGGTTGACTATCAGCGTTCCGCCTCTGATCCCGGCAATCGCCCGGGAAATGATAGCGTGCGGCGTTTTTTTCAGACTTTCCATGCGCATTCTCTCGGCGAAACCCGGCAGTTCGCGCTCGATGACCCGGCGCGTTGCTTCCGGGGTCAGGTCCCGCGGCGACACCCCCGTACCTCCGGTGGTGAGGATCAGGTCGGGCCTGAGCCGGTCGGCCCAATCCTCCAGCAGTGCGGCAATCTGCTCCAGTTCGTCCGGCATCAACGCCATACATGCCACAGTCACACCGCGTTCGGTCAGCCAGTTGCGCAAGGCCGGACCGCTCAGGTCTTCGCGCTCGCCCCGGGAACCCTTGTCACTCAAAGTCAGGATGGCCGCGTTCATGGGCCGGCCGCCTTGCGGTAAACGCCGCTTTTTCCCCCCTCCTTGTAGAGGAGCTCGATGTCACCGATACGGATGCTCTTGTCGGCCCCCTTGCACATATCGTACACCGTCAGGGCGGCAACGCTGGCGGCGACCATCGCCTCCATCTCCACGCCGGTCCGTTCGAAGGCCTCGACTTTGCTCTTGATCTGCAGCGAACAGCTGTCCTGGTCGGGAACGAAATCGATCGCCACGTGGTGCAGGGCCAGCGGATGAGACAGCGGGATCAGGTCGGGAGTTTTTTTCGCGGCCGCGATTCCCGCCAGCCGGGCCACGCCGAGGACATCTCCCTTGGCAACCTGGCCGTCCAAAACAGCAGCGAACACCTCCCGGTTGAGAAACACCCGGGCCGAAGCGACCGCGCTGCGCAATGTCGGCGTCTTCGCCGTGATGTTGACCATCACGGCCCGGCCTTGCTCATCAAAATGGTTGAAAACCATCGTCGGGTCCTTTCCCACAACTGTCATCCGGCAATGTCTTCTCAATCCAGCCTGCAGCCTGTTGCGGATGGCTCAGGCCGAGCGGTGGCACTGCAACTCCAAGAAACTCTCCGCGGCGACCGCCAGCAGGTTTAGATCGCGCTCCCGGTCATAAACAGAATAATGCCCGCGATTCTCCGCAAAAGGCAAATCCCTGCGCCACGGATCAATCCAACAGCAGGGCCTCGACTTGGTCGCCGGCTGCAAAGCGGTCGCGCTCGGCGGGCAGCACGACGATGCCGTTGGCCCGCACCATGGTGCTCAGGATTCCGGTATTCTGGTCTCCGGCGCTGAAGGCGACCAGCCGGTCCTGCTCCGTGCGCACCTGCACGCGCAGGAACTGCACCCGCTCGGGACGCTTGCGCACCGCTTCGGCGAGTAGCACCCTGGCAAATGGACGGATCGCCGGCGTGAATCCCTGCAGCTTGCGCAAGGCCGGGCGCACGAAGAACTCAAAGGTCACCAGGGTTGAAACCGGGTTGCCCGGCAGGGAGAAAACCAGGGTGCTCCCCTTCACGCCAAAGGCAGTCGGCCGCCCCGGTTTGATGTCGACCTTCCAGAACTTCTGCTCCACGCCGAGTTCGGCAAGCACCTCGCGGACCAGGTCGCGGTCACCGGCCGAAACGCCGGCCGAGGTGATCAGTACATCCGCCGTCAGCCCCTGGGCCAGCTTCTCGCGGTGGCTCTCCAGGGTATCCCGGGCGATGCCGATCAGCAGCGGCTCCCCCCCCGCATCGCGCACCGCCGCAGCCAGCGAGAGGGCGTTGCTGTTGATGATGCGCCCTTCGACCAGCGGGGTGCCCAGTTCGACCAGTTCGTCGCCGGTGGAGAGGATTGCCACCCGCGGCCGCCGGTAGACCGGCACCAGTGCCTGACCGAAGCTGGCCAACAGATTGATTTCGGGAGGACGCAGCAGAGTCCCGGCCGGCAGCACCTTGGATCCGGCAGCGATGTCCTCGCCACGGAAGCGGATATGCTCGCGCACCGGCAATGCCGTCAACAGCCGGACCTTGCCGTCTTTCTCCTCGGCCTCCTCCACCGGCACCACCAGCTCGCCCCCCGGCGGGATCGCTGCCCCGGTCATGATCTTGACCGCGCAGCCGGGCGCCACCGGCGGCAGCTCCTCGCTCCCGGCCGGATTGTAGCCGGTAACGAGCAGTTCGGCCGCGGCGGCGGCATCGGCTGCCCGCACGGCATAACCATCCATGGCCGAGTTGTCGTAGCGCGGCAGGTCCCAGGGCGCATGGAAATCTTCGGCCAGGGTCCGGCCGGCAGCATCGAGCAGCTGGGCCTGTTCCGGGCCGAGGGGACTGGTGGCGGCGAGAATCTGCCGGCACGCTTCTTCAAAACCAACCGACATCAGCAGTTCTCCTTGTACAGGGGTAAGTGCAGTGCGGGCGCCGGTACCAGTCGGCCACGATCGAGCCTCAGAATGGTGCCGCCCAGCCGGCGCGGCTGATCGGCATCGTGGCCGGCGATGACCACGGTGGTCCCGTGGCCGGGCAGGGACGCCAGACACCGCTCAAAAACCGGCAGAACCTGCTGGTCGAGGCCGGCGGTCGGCTCGTCGAGCAAGAGCAGCTGCGGTCGCAGCACCATCGCCCGGGCCAGGGCAACCCGCCGGGTTTCCCCCCCGGACAGCTCTTTGGCCCGGCGGTCGGCGAACCCCTCCAGACCGACCGCCTGCAAGGCCTGGTCGATGCGCCGGCGCTGCAGGTCACCGCGCACATCGCGCAGGCGCAATCCGAAGGCCAGGTTCTGGTAAACGCTGGTGTCGAAGAGAAACGGATTTTGCTCCACCAGGGTGATCTGTCGCCGCAGCCGCAGCCGCTCCTGGGCAGTCTTGACGGGGATGCCGTCGAAACAGAATTCCCCTTCGGTCGGGGGCAGCAGCATGGCCAGCAGATGCAGCATGGTGCTCTTTCCCGCCCCGTTGGGACCATACAGCAGGTAAATCCGCCCCGACTGCAAAGCGAGCCGGTCGATCTCCAGGGCGAAGTCATCCCGGCGCAAGACGATAGCGGAGAGGGTCAGCAAAGGGTCCATGGCCTCACTTGTGCTGCAGCAGATTGAGAAACAGGTTGATGATCAGGGCCACGGCCAGCAGCACGAGCCCCAGCGCGAGGCCGAAGGCGAACTCCCCTTTGCTCGTTTCCAGGGCGATGGCGGTGGTCATGGTGCGGGTATAGCCGCGAATGTTGCCGCCGAGCATCATGGCCACCCCGACTTCGGCGATCACCCGGCCGAAGCCGGCGACGATCGCCGCCATGACTCCGAAGCGCACCTCCAGCAATAGCTGCCAAGCTCCGCGCAGTCGACTGGCCCCTAAGGTCAGCGCGGTGGACATGATCCGCGGATCGGCCCCCGCCACCGCCGCCACCGTGTAGTTGGCGACGATCGGGGCGGACAGCACCGTCTGGCCGATGATCATCGCCGCCGGCGTGAACAGCAGCCCCCAGGTCCCCAGCGGCCCCTGGCGGCTGAGCAGCCCGTAGACCACCAGCCCGACCACCACCGTCGGCAACGCCATCAAGGTGTTGAGCAGGGTCAGCGCCGCCCGCCGTCCGGCAAAGCGGCCGAGGCCGAGAAAAGCCCCGGCCGGGATGCCCAACCCCGCCGCCAGGATGATGGCAACCCCCGAGGTGAAGAGCGAGGTCCAGACCGCGTGTACCACCTCGGGATCGAGGGCGGCAATCATGACTACCGCGGCGTGCAGCGATGCAAAAATAAAATCCATACTGCTCCTGCCAAAATCTCATAATCGCTCCCATCCTCGGTCCCTTCACCGATCCGGAGGGGGGCGAAATACAGGCACAACACTCCGTTGGTTAATTTTATGCCTGCCCTATTTGCCGTAGACGAAGAAGATTGGCTCACCGTCGACCCGATAGTCGGCGATGATCTTCTGCCCTTCCGCGCCGGTGACGTAATCGATGAACTTCAGCGCCAGGTCGTACTTGACGTGCGGGTGCTTTGCCGGAT
>JBFYXI010000234.1:0-2612 GCA_041310635.1 Desulfuromonadaceae bacterium
CAGTCTGCCTTTAGGTTGACATTTGCCGGCGGCACGTTAAGGTAATTGACATGCTGCAAGCAAGGAGCGCTGCGAGCCATGACCGACATCCGCCACGAATGGGACAAGCGCATCAACGACTGGCCGACGATCCACAAGATCGCCCAGGATCTTGGTCTGTCCAGCGAGGGGCACCATTTCTTCTGCCCCGGTTGCCAGCCGTTGCGCAACGGCAGGCCGGAGATGGCAATCGGTGCCGGGCACTTCGAATGCTTCCGCTGCGGCGCCCGTGGCGACGTGGTGGGCCTGGTCAAGTTGGCGCGAAAATGTGACCTCGAAACCGCCATCGCCTGGCTGGCCAGCGAGACCGGCAGCAGCGATAGCGGCACCCCCTGACCCTGCCCCTGGAGGTGGCGCAGGTCGCAACCAGCTTGCCGTCACACTGCTCGCCCCCTCGTCAGCCGCCACCCTTAGTGCACTCGTCCAGATAAGCGGCCAGGCTTTCCCGAGCCACTGGCGCGGCATCAAGCAGCTGCAGCCCCATGCCGCTGGGCAGATCCCTTCGCTTCAGCCATTCGGGATGATTCACCCAGGCAACCCGTCCTTGATAGCGGAGCGCCTCGGCCATGCCGGGGATTGCCAATTCCCAGGCTAAACCGGTTCCTACCGGGAAGAGTTTTTCGGCTGCGATAAACAGGCCGCCGGCATTCAGGTTGACCACCCTGCCGGCATGCCGCTTGCCGCCGGCAACGGCATAAGCGGCCCGGATATCGACTGGAATGCGCCTGGCCAGGCGCCGACTGATCCCGAGCAGGACACAGGCGGTGTCGAGAAGCTGCCCGGATTCAAGCGGTCTGTTGACCAGCACCTCGCAACCGGCCTGCCGGCAGCCTTCTGCCAGGGTTTCCCCCCCCGCCACGGGCAACACGACCATCAGCGGGGTCTTGCCCAGCAGCGGGTCGAGCTTGATGCACCGGCAACAGGCCGGACCGTCGCTGCCAAGAACCTCAAGATCGAGGATCGCCATGGCCGGGGCCTCGGCTTCGACCATCCGGTAGATCATGTCGCCGCTGCGGACAGGGAAGAAATTGAAACCCTCGCGCCGGAAAAACGAGGTTTCCAGCACGGAGAGCAGTTCCGCGGATTCGGTGACGACTATTTTCTTGGTGAGCACGACAGTCCTCCCGGCCAGGGCCTCTGCTCTCTTCTTTTGCAGGGAGCATGCCGAAATGCAACCCCGTCAAAACCTTCGCCTGCAACGCAAAAGGCCGCCAGGCAGGCGGCCTTTTGCGTCATTTCACCGAAGACTCAGACAAATTCCAGAAGCTGTACGTCGAAATGCAGGACCTTGCCGGCCAGCGGGTGGTTGGCGTCAAGCTGCACCGTGGTTTCGGTGAGGGCGACGACCCGAACCTCGAAGGTCGCACCATTCTCCGCGCGCACCTCGAGAAAGTTGCCGATCGTCAACAGGTGATCCTCAGGAATCATCCGGCGCTCGATCTCGGCAACCATTTCCGGCAGATGCAGCCCATACCCCTGCTCCGGAGAAATTTCCACCGAGCGGTTCTCTCCCTGCAGCAACCCCCTGACCGTATCGTCGAAACCGGCGATCACCTCTCCGGCACCGATGGTGAATTCCAACGGCGGATTGCCTGCGGAGCTGTCGAAGATCGTTCCGTCAGCAAACTTTCCGGTGTAAGAAACGCGAACGCGGTCGCCATCCTGTGCGCGCTTTTGTTCACTGGCTTCCATGCGCATCACTCCAAACTGGCCGCTGCCGACAACAGTTCGACCTCGAAGAGCAGCATCGCATTCGGGCCGATGACCGGCGGCGCGCCCTCTTCGCCGTAAGCCAGCATGGCGGGAATATACAGCTGCCACTTCGAGCCTTCCTTCATCAGCTGCAGAGCCTCGGTCCAGCCCGGAATCACCCCGCCAACCGGCAGCACCAGGGGCTCGTTCCGTTCGTAGGAGCTGTCGAACTGGGTGCCGTCGAGCAGCGTACCGCGATAGTGCACGCTGACGACACTGTTCTCCTTCGGCATTGGCCCGGAGCCTTCCTTGAGGACCTTGTACTGCAGCCCGCTCTCGCGCACCACCACCCCCGGCTCCTTGGCATTACCCGCCAGGAACGCCGTCCCTTCGGCCTGGTTCTTTTCCGCCACGGCCTTGAGCTTGGCTTCCTGCTTGGTGATCATCCCTTCGCGGAAAGCCTTGACCTCGCTGGCCATCTGTTCCTCAGTGAGACGTGGTGCCTGTCCGCTCAGTCCATCGCGTACGCCGGCCATCAGGGCGGCGGTGTCGACCTCGACATCCTGACTGACGAAATCGCGGCCGATGTTCAAGCCGATGGTGTAACTTATGCGCTGCTTGGCATCGTCAAGCTTGACGACTTCCTCCGTAGCGGTACAGCCGGCGGCGATCGCCACCAGCAGAATCGTTGCCCCGATCACGTGCAAGGTTTTCTTCATGGTGAATCCTTTCAGATTGGGTAATGTAAACGCGGTACCATACCCGCACCGCGAAGCAGCTGTCAACCGGCGGACTTGGGCAGATCCATCGCTCAGCAATGATTGCGCAGCTGCAGTTCGACCGGGTGCGGCTGGAGATAAAC
The DNA here is from genome assembly GCA_041310635.1 of Desulfuromonadaceae bacterium. GTDB lineage: Bacteria > Desulfobacterota > Desulfuromonadia > Desulfuromonadales > BM103 > VAUL01. The sequence goes on from JBFYXI010000234.1 coordinate 2,594, forward strand.
CTGGCGGGACAGGTACGCT
>JBFYXI010000236.1:0-7181 GCA_041310635.1 Desulfuromonadaceae bacterium
ATAATCACCGACCTGCACGTTGTCGAGCATCATCAGGCTGGCTTCGCGCTGAACGCCGTCGATCTCGCAGATCGCCAGATCGTCGCTGATCGCTTTAACCTGCATCGGAACGCCTAAACACATAGAACGCTCACTCCTGTGTCGTTCGCTTAAGACTCAAGTGCCAAGACTCAAAACTCAAGGGCCAAGTGCCAAGGCACAAGGTTCAAGGCTCTATGGCCAAGAGGATTATTCCTGGCGCTTGGCGCTTGGCGCTCGCTTCAGCGCCACCCCGGCCTCGAGCCATCCATACCACGCCGGCAGGCCGGCGCCGCTGCGGCAGGAGATCTCGATAATTTCGATCTGCGGGTTGACCTGGCGGGCGAACGCCTTGCAGCACTCCAGGTCGAAGTCGACATAGGGGAGCAGATCGGTCTTGGTGATCAGCAACAGGCTCGCCGCCTGGAACATATACGGATACTTGAGCGGCTTGTCTTCCCCTTCGGCCACCGAAAGGAGGACGACCTTGTGGTCTTCACCAAGATCGAAGCCCGCAGGGCAGACCAGGTTGCCGACGTTCTCGATCACCAGGATATCGGTCCGGGGCAGATCGAAAGCCTCGCTGCCGTGAGCGACCTGGTGGGCGTCGAGATGACAACCGGCACCGGTGTTGATCTGCCGCACCGGTACGCCGCTGGCCGCAATGCGCTCGGCGTCGCGGCTGGTCTGCAGGTCCCCCACGAGGATCGCGAAACGCAGCGTCCGGCCGAGGTCAGCCAGCGTCCTTTCCAACAGGGTGGTCTTGCCGGCGCCCGGGGAACTGACCAGATTGATGACTGCCACCCCGGCGGCCTGGAAGCGGGCCCGGTTGCCGGCCGCCAATCGGTTGTTCTTGGCGAGCAGGTCGGCTTCGATGTGCAGGGTGCGCGATCCCTGTCCAGGTTCATGCTCATGCCCGTGCGCCGGGGCAGAACCCTGGTCGTGGTGGTGGTGGGCACCGGCCGTCCCGGTGACGGAGCAACCACAGTTGTGACACATGTCAGTCGATCTCCAGTTCGAGGATGCGGAGTTCGGTCCCCGCAATGCAGGTGACCGCCAAGGCCCCGCAAGCCGGACAGACAGCGGTCGGGGTGCGGCAGGCAACGGTCGCCGCACAGGCTGCGCAGCACCCTTGCCCCGGTACGCGGCGGATGTTCAGACTCGCCCCTTCGGCCAGCGTTCCCCTGCTGCAGACGTCGAAGGCAAAGGTCAAGGCCTCGGGGTCGGCTCCGGAAAGGTCCCCGACTTCCAGGGTGATGCTGAGAATGGCCTTGGCTCCCGCCGCCCTGGCATGCTCTGCAGCGATCTCTACAAGATTTTGCGTCAGGCTGAGTTCGTGCATTGAAATGCTCGAAACCTTGACATGGAGAGACAGGGGCCCTGAAAAAAATGTCCACAGGCTCAGGGCCGAAGCATGTAAAATTCAAAAAGCACCGCGCCGTGGCGCTGCGGCAAACAGGTTGCCTTGAGCATGACTGCAAGGTTAATGATAGGAGCAGCCCCCCCTAAAAGCAAGCATGACCGGTCACTGCGGTTTCCGGCACTGCTGATGCAAGGGAGACTTGAGAGCTGGCTCATCAACTTCGATTGGAGTCCCTGCCATGCGGCGTGCCCTGGTTGTGGACGACGAACCGCTGCTTCGTCGTCAGGTTGCTGAAATTCTTGATCATTACGGTTTTGACGAGATCCTCGAGGCCGGCGACGGCAGCCGTGCCCTGGAGTTGGTCCGCCACCAGGAAATCCTGCTGGTGGTCATGGATGTCGGCATGCCCGGCATCGACGGCATCACGACTGCCGAAAAAATAGGCAAAATCAAGCCGATTCCGGTGGTCCTGCTGACAGCCACCGCCGATGCCGCCACGATCGAACGGGCTCGCTTCGCCGGGGTGATGAATTTTGTGGTCAAGCCGGTGCGGGCCGAACAACTGCTGGCGGCCGTCGATCTGGCGATCCACCAGTTCGTCGAACTGGTCAGCCTGCGCGACGAAGTCGGCAAGCTCCGTGAGACGCTGGAGACCCGCAAACTGGTCGACCGCGCCAAAGGACTGCTGATGAAGCGGGGCATGGATGAACCGACGGCCTTCCGGCGCCTGCAGAAGCTGGCGATGGACAAGCGCAAATCGCTGCGTGAGGTGGCCGAGGCGATCCTGCTGACCGAAGAATAGTTTCATCTTCGCCGCCGGGTGGTATGATTGAGGGTGAGCCATATCATCAGACCAGTGGAGGCCGCCATGTCCGATCCGACCGTCTGCCGCGATCCGGCGCTGCATCACATGCATCTCTGCAAGTTGAAGAAGCGGGGGCTGGTCGAGGAGATCGCGGCACGCACCACGGCAACCGCCTTCGTCTGCCACAATTGCGGCGCCCGCGCCGATCACGACAGCGATTTATGCAACCCCAGCCCCTTGGTGAAGTAAACGCAGACCATTGCCGCGAGTTTCCTCAGGAGGACGAATTATGGCTATCTGGAAATGCGCAGAGTGCGGGCACGAGAAGGAAGGACGCTGCAAGCCGCGCAAGTGCCCGCAGTGCACCGCAGCCGACAGCTTCGCCAAACAGGCAGGGTGATTGCCGGCACGCTTGAGGAAATTCCCCGCGGAGGCGTCGACATGCCGAGCATCGAGATCCTTCAGGCCGACATCACCACCCTGGCGGTCGACGCCATCGTCAACGCCGCCAACACCAGCCTGCTTGGCGGAGGCGGGGTCGATGGCGCCATCCATCACGCCGCCGGACCGGAGCTGCTGGTCGAGTGCCGCGACCTCGGCGGCTGCCCTACCGGAGAGGCACGGCTGACCCGTGGCTACCAGCTACCGGCGCGCTACGTCGTTCACACCGTCGGCCCGGTCTGGCACGGCGGTCAGCACCACGAGGACCAGCTCCTGGCCGCCTGCTACCGCAACAGCCTCGCCCTGGCTGCCGCCCGGCAGCTCCACAGCATCGCCTTTCCGTCAATCAGCACCGGGGTCTACCGCTTCCCGATCGATCGAGCCTGCCGCATCGCCCTGCAAGAAGTACGCACTTTCCTGGCGACACACCCCTTGCCGGAGCGGGTGATCTTCTGCTGTTTCTCCGGCGCCGACCGGGCCGTCTACCAGAAGACCTACGCTGAACTGACCACCCCACCGTAAGGAGATCCGCATGGCCCATCTCGAAGGGAAGCCCGCCCCGGATTTTTCAGTGGCCGGCAGTGACGGCAAGACTCATCGCCTCAGGGACTACGCCGGCAAAACCGCGATTCTCTACTTCTACCCGAAAGACAACACCCCCGGCTGCACCAAGGAGGCGTGCGCCTTCGGTGAACTGTATCCGCTGTTGCAGCAGCAGGGGGTCGTGCTATTCGGCATCAGCAAGGACAGCCTGGCCTCTCACGACAGGTTCATCGCCAAGTTCGGCCTCCCCTTCGTCCTGCTCAGCGATCCGGACGGCGCCATGATGCAGACCTACCAGGCCTACGGCGAGAAGCTGATGTACGGCAAACAGGTAACGGGGACGATCCGCTCGACGGTGGTGATCGGTCCGGACGGCACCGTGACCAAGCACTGGCACCCGGTCAAGGACGCCGCCGCCCACCCGCAGCAGGTCGCCACATTCCTGGGTCTGTGCTGAGATGGAGCCGGCCGCTTGCCGGGCCCTGTTCCCGGCCTTGGATGACCAGGTGTTTTTCAACCATGCCGGGATTGCCCCCTGCTCGACCCGGGTGGTCACGGCAATGCGCACGCTCCTGACCGAACAGGCCAACCTCGGCAGCACCGGCTACCGGCTCTGGACCGAGCGGGTCGCCGCGGTCCGCCAGCAGGCGGCTCATTTCATCGGCGCTACGGCAGCGGAGATCGCTTTTGTCCCCAATACTTCGACGGGGTTGAGCCTGGTCGCCGAAGCGCTGCCGTGGCGACCGGGGGAAGCCGTGCTGGTGCCGACGCCGGATTTCCCCGCCAACACCTACCCCTGGCAGCACCTGGCCCGACACGGCGTGCGGGTGATCGGCGTCCCCCGCCGCAACGGCCGCATCGAGACCGCCGACGTGGCCCGTGTGCTGGTTCCGGAGGCTCGCCTGCTGGCACTCAGCAGCGTCGACTTCGTCACCGGCTTCGCCGCCGACCTCCCCGCCTTCGGCACCTTCTGTCGGGAGCGTAGCCTGCTGCTGGTGGTCGATGCCATTCAGAGCCTCGGCGTCTTGCCACTCGACGTCAAGCGCTGCGGTATCCATGCCCTCGCCGCCGGAGCTCACAAGTGGCTGTGCGGGCCGCAGGGGATCGGGATGCTGTATGTCGACCGCGATCTGCTGCCGCGGTTGACCCCGCCGCTGGCGGGATGGAAGTGCGTAACCGACGCGGAGGATTTCTCCCTGCACTTCACCCTGCGCGACGATGCTGCCAAGTTCGAGCCGGGGACGCTCAACCTGGCCGGGATTGCCGGACTCGGCGCGGCCCTGGAACTGCTGGCCGAGCTTGGCGTGGGCAAGGTGCGTGAGCAGGTGGGGGGATTGTTGGCGTTGCTGGGCAAAGGGCTGCAGAAGCGGGGCTGGCGACTGGACACCCCAGATGCGGCGGAAGAGCGGGCGGGGATCATCGCCTTCGCCGGTACCGCCGAACCACAGAGGCTGTTTCGCCACCTGGGCGGCAACGGCGTTACCGCCGCCCTGCGCGACGGCCGCATCCGGCTGTCGCCGCACTTCGCCAACAACGAAGACGATGTGAACCGCTTTTTCGCCGTCCTTGACCGCTTTGCCGCAGCCTGACGCAACCGGTCAGCCGGGCGCCAGCACCGCCCCGTAGAAACGCCGCCAGTTCTCCCCCATGATGCCGGCAATGGCGGCCGCCGGGTAGCCGGCCCGCAGGAATCGCTCCGCCAGAACCGGCAGCCTGGCAGGCTCCTCCAGACCACGGCACACGCCTTCAAACCCGCCGAAATCGCTGCCGATCCCGACCCGTTCCGCCCCGTAACGCTGCACCAGCCAATCGAACTGGCGAAACACCGCTTCGAGATCGCTCCCGCCCTGTGCTCCCAGCAATCCCGGGGCAAAAGCCACGCCTGCCATGCCGCCGCGGTCGAACAGCGCCGCCAACTGGGCGGCGGCAAGATTGCGCGGCCGGTTGCAGAAACGGCGCAGACCGGTATGCGAGCAGGCCAGCGGCCCCGGATAGTCAGCCAGCACCTGCCAGAACCCCGGCGGCGCCAGGTGGGCGACATCGACGACCCTCCCTGCCGTCGCTAGTTCCGTCAGCAAAATGCGGCCGGCAGCGGTCAGCCCGCCGGGATTGGCGACCGCATTGCCGTCAGCAAGACGGTTGCGCCCCACGTGGGTCAGGCCGACGGTGACGATCCCGGCCGCACAGGCCGCCGCGACACCGAATTCCAGCAAAGCGTCGGCATTTTCCAGCAGCCGCAGCCGTCCCGACAGGCCGGAGCCTTGCCAGATTTCCGCCAATCTGCGGCGGGTGCGGATGAGCGGCAGGCCGCCGAGGAGCCGCTGGTCGACGGCCAGCAGTTCTGCGAGATGAGTGGCGGCAGCCGGGCCGTTGTAGGCATCGGCACAGTAGAGCGCGCTGGTCATCACCCGCAGGCCACCGGCCGCCAGGCGCTCGGGAGCGAAGGGGCTGGCGGCGAGAACCGGGTGCGGCGGCCGCTGCAGGGCGTAGACCAGATCGACGTGGCCGTCGAACACCGGCCAGCGGCCGTCAGCGGCGGGCCAGCAGATAGTCACTGCGGATCAACTCGAAGTGGTTGCGGTGGTTGCGCAGCGTCCAGTCGATCCGCCCGGCCCCGGCCACGCGCCAGTGGGGAGTCAGCCCGCCGGTCAGCAGTTCCTCCAAATTGGCCAGAGAGCTGCCGGCATTGGCCCCGGCCGCGCAGCCACCGAGCCAGGCAGTGGAGAGCGCCGGACTTTCGTCCCATGACCAGGGGTCGGCCACCAGCAGGGTGGCGCCCGCGCGGCGGGTCACCCGGTTCAGCTCCGCCAGGTGGCGGCGCGGCACCGGTACGCGGTCGAGCAGGTTCAGCGAGGTGGCGGTGGCGAAGCACCCGGCGGCGAAAGGCAGAGCCTGGGCATCGGCCACCAGGAATTCGACCCGTTCGCGGGGAATTTCTGCGGGCAGCTGCGCCAGTCGCGCTTCGGTCAATTTCCCTTCGATAATCGGCGCATAGGCGATCCGCCCTGTACGGGCCAGAGTTCGGGCCGCCTGAATGAAGGCCGGTGAAAGATCGACGCCGACCACCAGTTCCGCCCGGCGGGCCGCTTCGAAGCTCAGCCGCCCCACCGCGCAGCCGGCATCCAGCAGCGGAGCGTCGGCGCCGGTCAGCAGCTCCGCCCAGGCGGGAAAAGCCCGATGCGCCTCCGGGTCCCCTTCCAGGTCGGCATAATGGCTCCAGAGATAAGTGGCGAGCCGCTGCGGTGTGGCATATTGGTCGGCAACCGGGGGAACAGCAAGGATGACCGCGACTCCGTCACGAATCGGATAGACCGCTGCACAAGACGGGCAGCTGAGGGTGCCGGCCATCACATCTCCGGCACGCAGGTCGCGCAGCGATGCACGTAACGGCCTTTCCGCGGGGAGACAGCGGGGGCAGATCAAAAGGTCGAGAAGGCGTTGTTGCATCTGCGGCGGGAACGAGGGCGGGCTGCACGGGGCAGCCCGCCAGGGATCTCAGGCCGGGCCGTGGCAGGACGGCGCGTGGCAGTTCGGTGCATGGCACGCCGGGGCGTGACAGGCGGGCGCATGACAGGCCGGGGCGTGACAGGCCGGGGCATGGCAGGCGAATGCGGTGGTCAGTCTCTTCTCCACGGTTTCAATCTTCAGCATGAAGTCACCTCCCTTCGTCTGGCTGGAGTCCGGCCGCCCTGGCGAGCAGGTCGAGACCAGTAAGCTGCAGGGCCGCATCGCGGCAGGCGGCAACAAACTCCTTCTCCGGCAGGCCGGCAGCGTGGCTGGCTTGGAGCCGGCGGGCCACTTCCTCGAGAGTGCTCGAACCGTCGCACAGGGCAAGGAAGTCGCTGCCGAAATCGTTCAGGGTCGCCACCGTCAGTTCCCTGCCAGACTGTCGAAAGGCCAGAAAGCTGGGCTGCTCCGGATAGCTGGCACTGACCGTCCCGGACTTGAGATCGGCGACAATCCGTGGCAGATCGAAGCGGAAGCCGGCGAGCCTCACATTGGCGTGGCACC
>JBFYXI010000269.1:0-4500 GCA_041310635.1 Desulfuromonadaceae bacterium
CACCAGTTCTACCGGCCGAAGGAGAGCGGTTACGAGCAGACCATCCGCGAGCGGCTGGTCTGCTGGGCGGAGCGGCGCCGCGCCCGCAAAACCGCAGCCGAACCCAGGGAGTGAACTGCCACGGCCATGGCCGACCTCTCCGTCCTTCGCGAAATCTTCATCCTCCTGACCCTGGCCCTGGTAAACGCCTGGCTGTTCAGCCGTCTGCACCAGTCGCCGATCGTCGGCTACCTGGTCACCGGCCTGCTGGTCGGCCCTTACGGCTTCCATCTGGTCAAGGGGATTCACGAGGTCGAGGTCGTTGCCGAGGCCGGGGTGATCCTGCTGCTGTTCACCATCGGTCTGGAGTTCTCCTACTCGCGGATCATGCGCCTCAAGGGGCTGCTCCTCAAGGCCGGCACCACCCAGCTGGTGGCGACCGCCGTCGCCGTGACCCTGGGCACGCTGCTGCTCGGCGAGAGCTGGCAAAGCGCCGCCGGCCTGGGGATGGCCTTCGCCCTCTCGTCGACAGCCATCGTTCTCAAGCTGCTGCTGGAAAGCGGCGAGATCGATTCCGCCCACGGCCGGATCGCCCTCGGCATCCTGCTCTTCCAGGATCTGTGCGTGATCCTCTTCCTGGTCGCCCTCCCCTTGCTCGGCAGCCAGCCCCAGAGCTTCTCCGTCTGGAACCTGGTCCTGGCCGTGGGGATCATGGGCACCCTGTATCTGTTTGCCCGGCACCTGCTGACCCCGCTGCTCAGCAGCATCCTGCGCACCCGCTCCCCGGAGCTGTTCCGCCTCACCATCCTGGCGCTGGTGCTCGGCACCGCCTGGGCCACTTACGAGGCCGGCCTCTCGCTGGCCCTGGGAGCCTTCCTGGCCGGCCTGGCCCTGGCCGAATCCGATTCGTCGCACCAGGTGCTCTCCGACATCATCCCCTTCCGCGACGTCTTCCTCGCCGTCTTCTTCATCTCGGTGGGGATGCTGGTCGACGTCCGCCTGCTGCTGGCCAACTGGTGGCAGGTGCTGCTCGGCCTGTGCCTGCTCGGCCTGGCCAAGACCATCGCCGGATCTCTGGCCGCCCTGGCCTGCCGCTACCCCCTGCGTACCGCCCTGACCACCGGTCTGATTACTTTCCAGGTCGGCGAATTTTCCTTCATCCTGCTCAAGCAGGCACAGAGCCTCGGCGTCCTGCCGACGGCCACCTACCAGTTGGCCCTGTCGATCGTCGCCCTGTCGATGATGTGCACGCCCCTGATCTTCGCCCGCGCCGAACGCATGGCCACCGCCCTGGCCGGCTGGATGGGGCGCCCTTACCGGCATGCCGGCGAGGAGGAGCGCGACCGTACCGGCAACCTCGAGGGGCACGTGATCATTGCCAGCTACGGCCTGTCTGCGCGGAACGTGGCCCGCACCCTGCGCGAGTTCCGCATCCCCTATATCCACATCGAAGTCAACGGCGACGCCGTGCGCCGGGCCAAACAGGCCGGCGAGATCATCCTGCACGGCGATGCCAGCGCCCCCTCGGTGCTGGAGGGGGCCGGCATCCATCGGGCCAAGGCGCTGGTCCTGGCGATCAACGACCCGACGGCACTGGCCCGCGCCATCCCGGTGGCGCGCGAGCTCAACCCCGAACTGTACATCCTGGCCCGCACCCGCTACGTGGCGGAGGTCGACGATCTGCTGGCGGTCGGCGCCGACGAGGTGATCCCCGACGAACTGGGCGCCGGGCTGGAGTTGGCGACCTTCCTGATGAAACGCTGCCAGGCGAGCGAGGGACGACTGCTGAAAGTGGTCACCGCCATTCGCGACGAGCACCACCAGCGTTACCACCAGGAGGCCGGGCAGCCGCGCAACCTGACCGGCTATCTCTCGGTGATGGAGGGGGGAGAAATCGAAATCCAGGCGGTTCCCGACGATTCGCCGCACCTTGGCCGCAGCCTGGCTGAACTCGATTTCCGCGCCGCCACCGGGACCACCGTGGTCGGCGTCATCCGTCACGAGCGGACCACCTATTCTCCTGGGCCTGAGCTGCGCCTGGAGCGGGGCGATACCCTGATGTTGCTCGGAGAGCCGGCCGACATCGACCGGGCCCGCGAGTTCCTGCACGGCCACCCGCTGTAACCCCGGCCGTCTGGGAACCGCCATGACGCCACCTCCGACATCATCGCCACCGCGCCGTGGAGTACCCGCATGACCAGTTCCATCGCCCCGCCTGTCCCCGCTCCCTCCCAGGAACCGGACGAGCACGAGCGGTTCCTGGCCAGAGCCAACCTTCTGGCCCTGCTGACCATCGGCTACAACTTCGTGGAGGGCAGCGTCTCCATGCTGCTTGGGGCTGCCGACGAGACTTTGGCACTGTTCGGTTTCGGGGTCGATTCGTTCATCGAGGTGATTTCCGCGGTGGGGGTCTGGCACATGCTTCGGAGGATCCGCCGCCACGGCGGGGAGATGCGCGACAGCTTCGAGCAGCGGGCGTTGCGCATTACCGGCACGGCCTTTTTTCTGCTGACCGCCGGACTGGTGGCGACGGCGCTGCTCAACCTGATGATGGAGCACCGGCCGGACACGACCTTCTGGGGGATCGTCGTCTCGCTGCTGTCAATCTCGTTCATGTGGCTGTTGATCCACCACAAGACCCGGGTCGGTACGGCGCTGAACTCGCCGGCGATCCTGGCCGACGCCGCCTGTTCGAGGGCCTGTCTCTATCTGTCGCTGGTCCTGCTGCTGTCCAGCGCCGGTTTCGCAATGACCGGCATCGGCAGCCTCGACGCTCTCGGCGCCCTGCTGATCGCCTGGCTCAGCTGGAAGGAGGGACGCGAGGTCTTCGCCAAGGCCAGGGGCCTGGCCTGTGCCTGCAGCTGCCGGGGTTAGGCCTGAGCGCCCTCCATCCGGGAGGAAAAAGGAGATCGGCATGAAGGTTCCGGCCACGATGCGCGCCATGGTCCTGGACGCACCCCATACGCCGCTGCGCCTGCGGGAAGTCCCGACCCCGCGGCCCGGTCCGGGGCAGTTGCTGATCCGGGTCCACGCCTGCGGGGTCTGCCGCACCGACCTGCACATCGTCGATGGCGAGCTGACCCAGCCCAAGCTGCCGCTGATCCTCGGCCACGAAATCGTCGGCAGCGTGGTCGCGGCCGGACCGGGCGGCGGCCCTTTCCGCAGCGGCGACCGCGTTGGCGTCCCCTGGCTCGGCACCACCTGCGGCAGCTGCCGCTACTGCCGCAAGGGAGCGGAAAACCTCTGCGCCGCCGCCGGCTTCACCGGCTATACCCTGGACGGCGGCTTCGCGGAGTACGCGGTGGCCGACCGGAGCTATTGCTTTGCGCTGCCGCCGGCATACCGTGACGCCGAAGCAGCCCCCCTGCTCTGCGCGGGGCTGATCGGCTATCGTACCTACCGGCTGGCGGGGGACGCTGTCGAACACCTGGGGATCTACGGCTTCGGCGCGGCGGCGCACATCATCGCCCAGATTGCCGTGCACCAGGGGAAAAAAGTCTACGCCTTCACGCGCCCGGGGGATCATGCCGCCCAGGCCTTTGCCCGCCGCCTGGGCGTGGCCTGGGCTGGCGACTCGACCGTGGCGCCACCCCAGCCACTGGACGCGGCACTGATCTTCGCCCCGGTCGGCGCCCTGGTGCCGGCGGCACTGCGGGTCACCGCCAGGGGGGGCAGTGTGGTCTGCGGCGGAATTCACATGAGCGACATCCCGGCTTTTCCCTATGAACTGCTGTGGGAGGAGCGGTTGGTCCGGTCAGTCGCCAACCTGACCCGCCGGGATGGTGAGGAACTGCTGGCTTTGGCGCCGCGGGTGCCGGTTTGCACCGCCATCGAAACCTTTGTTCTGGAGCAGGCCAATCAGGCCCTGGCGCGGTTGCGGGCCGGCGAGTTGCAGGGAGCGGCCGTCTTGGTGATGCCCTGAGGGCTGGCTTATCTTTCCGACAGCCAGGACTGCACGGAGAGAATATCCAACGTCTTGATCTCGGTGAATTCGATGCCCATGCCGGGGGCCTCCGAGGATTCGGTCGATTTAGTGTGCGCTTTGATTCTGGCGACCCGCCCCCGGCAGACGATTGGCGACCGATTCGCCTCAAGACGGAATTCGAGACAGATGATGGAGTTGGTGGGGAGGACCTTTGCCGTTTCCAGAAACACCCCGCCGATGCTGAGGTCGGTCACGAAACAGGGGGTTTCTTTCCCGGAATAGATGCCGTAGCTTGCCTGAAGCCTGGTTTTGATTCTCTGGCCCGACCATTTGGGCAGCTTGAGAAAATTCCTGCCGGCGTCCAAAAGCTTGTCACGGGTGAGCGGTTTTTCGATGATCGCATTGCAACCGGCCTGCTTGCATCGCGCTATGTCCTCTGGATAATTACTGCTGGTCACAATCACAACGGGGGTAAATTTAAAGGTGGGATCGCTCTTGATCTCCTTGCAGGCGACGTCGCCATCCCCCCCCGGCATATACAGATCCATGAAAACGATATCCGGCTTGTGCTCCCTGACGCTCGCCACGGCTTCCGG
>JBFYXI010000009.1:0-3071 GCA_041310635.1 Desulfuromonadaceae bacterium
CTGTCCATGGGTCACGCCCGGGCGCTGCTCCCCCTGGAAGGCGGCAACCGGCTGCAGGAAGCCCGCGATCAGGTGGTGAAAAGACAGCTTTCGGTGCGCCAGGCCGAAGAGTTGGTGAAACGGCTCAAGAGTGCCGGCCCGATGGCCGTCCGCCGTCCGGCGGTCGATCCGGAACTGGGGGAAATGGCCGCCGGACTGCAGCGGCGGCTCGGTACCCAGGTACGGATCGTGCCGAAGGGGGGATCAGGCAAGGGCGGCAAAATCGAGATCGCCTACTATTCGGCCGAGGAGTTGGAGCGGCTGTTGGAATGGTTCGCTACCCGGCGTTAAATCAGCGAGGCACGGTACGTGGCAATATTCGTCAAAAAGGACAAGGATCTTATGATGCGCAAGGAATCCCCGCTTGAAAAAAGCGACATCAAAGCCTTCCTCGGACCGGGCAGCCAGTTCGAGGGGCGGCTGGCTTTCAACGAGATCGTTCGCCTCGATGGGGCCTTCCGTGGCGAAGTCTCCTCGAAGGACACCCTGATCGTCGGCGAAACCGCCGATCTTCAGGCGGAAGTTACGGTCGGCACCCTGATCCTCAGTGGGCGTTTCAAGGGGAATATCAAGGCCGTGACCCGGGTGGAGCTGCGTGCTCCCGCCCAGGTGGAAGGGTCGATCGAAACGCCGGCCCTGTCCATCGAAGATGGCGTGTTCTTCAACGGCACGGTCGTTATGGCGCGTGGCAACGAGGCGGAGACCGTCAGCAAGTAGGCGCTCGATCCGTTGGGGCGAGACTTGACAGGTCTGGCTGAATCAGCCTTGACATGTAGAGGGTGGTGTGGTAGTCATCTTCCGTTTTAGCTCGGCAAGCGGTCTAGGGCCGCTTTTTTTCGCCCTTTTGTGACCTTGTCCACAGTATCCCGGCGCACCCGGTGCGGTGCTCATCACGAGGTAAGACGGTGATCAAGCTCGATTGGACACTGCTCCTGCAGTTCGCCAACTTCATGATTCTGCTGGTCGTACTCAACGTGCTGCTGTTCAAGCCGTTGCGCAACGCCTTGGCTGTCCGCAAGGCGACTGTCGACGGTGATCTGGCCAGAGCACGGGCAATGGACGCGCAGATACAGACTCAGATGGCCGAATACGAGGCCAAACTGCAGGAAGCCCGCTTGCGCGGCACCCAGGAGCGTACCGCCCTGCGCCAGGCCGCGCAGACCGAAGAGGCGAGCCTGCTGGGTGCGGCCAACGAAAAAGCCTCCCAACGGCTGCAGGCGCTCAAGGAGCAGGTGGCCGGCGAGGCCGAGGCTGCCCGCCAGGGGCTGCGCGGCGAGACCGAAGCGCTGGCCCGGCAGATCGCCGGCAAGGTGCTGGGGAGGAACGTCTAATGACCGTCCGTCATCTGCAAACCCTCGTGGCCCTGGGCGGCCTGTTGCTGCTGCCGGTTGTGGTTCTGGCCGCCGGCGGCGACCAGCATGCCGACAGTGGCGTTATCCTGAAAGATTTCATCTGGCGCTGCGTGAACTTTGCGGTGATGGTCGGTCTGCTCGGCTATTTCGTGAGCAAGCCGATCCGCAACGCTCTGCAGAACCGCCGCGCCGAGATCGAGAAAACCCTGAGCGCCGCCGCCGCCGCCCGCGATGCCGCCGAGGCCAAGGCCCGCGAATACCAGGAAAAACTGGCCAAAGCCTCCGCCGAGATCGAGTCGATCTACGCTGCCATCCGCCGTGAAGGCGAGCTGGAGCGTGACAAGATCCTCGCCAGTGCCAAGGAGATGGCCGCCAAGATCGAACAGGAAGCCGACGCCAAGGCTGCCGGTGCCGTGGCGCGGGCTCGCACCGAGTTGCGCGCCGAAGCGGCCCGTCTGGCCGTGGAACTGGCCGAGGAACTGCTGGCCAAAAACGTGACGGTCGCTGATCAGAAGCGGCTGGTTGATGAGTACATGCAGAAAGTGGGAGAACTCCATTGAGTGCAAGTGCCCTGACCCGGCGGTATGCCAAGGCATTGGTCGAACTGGCCGTAGAGCAGCAGGCTGTGGACCGCTACGGCGAGGATCTGGCCTCGGTCAATGCCGTCCTCGCCCGCGAAGGGCTGCTGCGCCAGCTGCTCGAAAGCCCGACACTGGCTCTGGGAAAAAAGACGGCAATGCTCGCCGACCTAGCCGTGGCCCTCGGTCTTTCCGCAAGGATGAGCGACTTTCTGGGGCTGGTGTTGAGTAAAGGCCGGATCGGCTACCTGCCGCAGATCGAGGACGCCTACCGACGCCTAGCCGACGAGCTGTCCGGTGTGCTCCGCGCCAGAATCACCGCGGCGGTGGAACTCGACGCCGCTCAGCAACAGGCCATCGGCGCCAGTTTGGAAAAGCAGACCGGCAAGAAAGTGGCTTTGAATATGAAAGTTGACCCGCAGCTGATCGGCGGTGTTCAGGCCGAGATCGGCGGACGCCTGTTCGACGGCAGTGTGCGTACCCAGTTGCAACGGATCGAAGAATCCTTAACGAAAGGTTGATGAGAGGGCATATGCAAGTCAGAGCGGAAGAGATCAGCGCGATCATCAGGAAGCAGATCGAAAGTTTCGGCCGCGAAGTAGAGGTCAGCGAAACCGGTACGATCATTTCGGTCGGCGACGGTATCGCCCGTATCCACGGCCTCGATAAAGCCATGGCCGGCGAACTGCTGGAATTCCCCGGCAACACCATGGGCATGGTCCTCAACCTCGAGGAGGACAACGTCGGTGCGGCGATCCTTGGTGACTCCGAGCACATCAAGGAAGGCCACACGGTCAAGCGCACCGAGCGCATTGTTCAGGTGCCGGTCGGCGAAGCCCTGATCGGCCGCGTGGTCAACGGCATCGGCATTCCGATTGATGGCCAGGGCGAGATCAAGACCGAGACCTACAGCCAGGTCGAGATCAAGGCCCCCGGAATCGTTGCCCGCAAATCGGTGCACGAGCCGATGCAGACCGGTCTCAAGGCGATCGACGCCATGGTCCCCATCGGCCGCGGCCAGCGCGAACTGATCATCGGTGACCGTCAGACCGGCAAGACCGCGGTGGCTACCGACGCCATCATCAATCAAAAAGGGCAGAAC
>JBFYXI010000133.1:0-20606 GCA_041310635.1 Desulfuromonadaceae bacterium
AGTGCCAACACATCGCTAACGGAATAATGTGTCACAACATCGCTAACTCTTTGTAGAAGAAGCCTTGAGAGGGGAACCGGCATTTCTTCTCTAAGGTGACACAATGCCTCTTTATAACGAAAGAAATTAAGACTATGCACTATCATATGCCCAGGTTAAGTCCATGACTTTTATTGCTCCGTTAGCGATGTGTTGGCACAAAAATGTCTTAACGATGTCTTGGCACTCAGCAACTAGGGGCTAGGGACTGGTTGTTGGGAAGATGGTTGAGCTTGATGGTGTACATTCACGGCCAACTTCCTGGTTGAATTTTGCCAGCCCCCAGAAACCAGCCCCCAATCAAGGAGCCCTCATGGAGTCTTTCCTCTTCATCATCCCCTACAGCGTCCGCGTGGCCGACGTGAATTACGGCGGCCACGTGGCCAATTCGGCGGTGCTCAACTTCTTCCAGGACGCGCGCCTTGCCTATCTGAAGAACCTTGGGGGCTACTCGGAAATGGATATGGGGGGTGGGTGCGGGCTCATCCTCCCGGAAGCGCACGTCAAGTACCTAGCCGAGATGTTCCTGGGCGACGAACTGCACATCGGGGTGAAGATCACCGAGTTGGGGCGTTCCTCCTTCCGCATGGCCTACCGGATCGAGCGTGACGGCCGGGCGATGGCGGAAGGGGTGACGGTGCTGGCCTGCTTTGACTACGCCGTCCGGCGGCCGCGGCGGCTGGATGAGGAGTTTGGCAAAAGGGTGCGGACCTTCGAGGGACTGCCGGCGGCACATTGAGTTGCAACGGCTTCCGCGAATGGAAAAAGGCCGCGTCAGGGCTGACGCGGCCTTTTTCCATGGTCAGCTTTCGGCCGGGGCCTTGCGGCGGAAGCGTCCCCGCACCCACTCCTGCATGCGATCCATGTAGTAATAGATCACCGGGGTGATGTAGAGCGTGAGCAGCTGCGAGGTGAGCAGCCCGCCGACAATCGCCAGGCCGAGAGTGCGCCGCGCTTCGCCGCTGGCGCCGACGCCCAGGGCAATCGGCAGGCAGCCCATGAAGGCGGCCATGGTGGTCATCATGATCGGCCGGAAGCGCACCAGGGCCCCTTGATGAATCGCCGCCAGCGGCGTTTTCCCTTCCTGGCGCTGCGCCTCCAGGGCGAAGTCGATCATCATGATGGCGTTCTTCTTGACGATGCCGATCAGCAGGATCAGGCCGACAAAGCCGTAGAGATTGAGCTCCTTGCCGAAGATCAGCAGGGTGATCAGTGCCCCGAAACCGGCTGATGGCAGGCCGGAAAGGATGGTCAGCGGGTGGATGTAGCTCTCGTAGAGAATCCCCAGCACCAGGTAGATGACCACGATCGCCATGACAATCAGCACGATCAGGCCGGTGGTCGATTCCTTGTAGGCCTGGGCCACTCCCTGAAAGCTGGTGGCAAAGTTCTCCGGCAGCGTTTCCCGCGCGGTTTTTTCGACGACCGCCACGGCCGCGCTGAGAGGCGTTTCCGGTTTGAGGTTGAAGGAGAGGGTCACCGCCGGCAACTGGCCGAGGTGGTTGACCGACAGCGGGCCCAGGGTGCGGCGCAGGGTGGCCACGGTGGAGAGCGGTACCAGGGCGCCGCTGCTCGGCGCGCGGATGTAGAGCAGGGCGAGGGCGTCGGCATCGAGCTGGTACTGCGGTAGCACCTCCAGGATCACGTTGTACTGGTTGTTGGGGGCATAAATGGTCGAGATCTCCCTGGAGCCGTAGGCATAATAGAGGGCGTCTTCGATCTGCTGGGCGCTCAGGCCGAGGGCAGCCGCCTTGTCGCGGTCGATGTCGACCTGGATCTGCGGGTTCTTCAGCTGCAGGTCGCTGGTGACGTCCAGCAGGAGCGGCTGCTGCTTGAGCTTCGTTTCCAGTTCCTCGGCACGCCGGTACAGTTCGGCGGTGTCGGGACTCTGGATGGTGAACTGGTACTGCGCCTTGGACAGCTGTGCCTCAAGGCGGATCGGCGGCGGGTTCTGCAGGAACATGGCGACACCGGGAACCTGGTTCACCTTCGGGCGCAGCTGCTGGATGATCTGGTCGGCATTGAGCTCGCGCTCGCTGCGCGGTTTGAGGCGGATGAACATGAATCCGGAGTTGCCGCCGCCGCGCACCCCGCCGGCTCCGGCGGAGGACATGAACGCCTCGACGTTCGGATCTTTGCTGACGATCTCGGCGAGCTGCTGCTGATAGCGTTTCATCTCTTCGAAGGATGTCCCCTGGGCGGCCTCGCTGAAACCGAAGATGGCCCCGAGGTCGTCGTTGGGCAGCAGTCCGCTCGGCACCTTGGTGAAGAGCCAGACGGTGAGGATGGTCAGCAGGATCGTGCCGGCCAGGATGGTGCGGCGCAGTCGCAGCACATAGGCCAGGCTCCACTCGTAGAACCGGTACATGCCGTCGAAGACCGCTTCCATGGCCCGGTAGAAGCGGCCGTGGACTTTTTCGGGCTGATGCGGGCGCAGGAAGCGGCTGCACAGCATCGGCGTCAGCGACAGGGAGACGAAGCCGGAGATGAGAATCGCCACGGAGATGGTGATGGCAAACTCGTTGAGCAGCCGGCCCAGCATCCCCTTCATGAAGACCACCGGGATGAACACCGCGACCAGGGAGATGGTCATCGACACGATGGTGAAGCCAATCTCCCTGGATCCCTTGAACGCCGCTTCCCGCACCCCTTCGCCGCGTTCGATGTGGCGCACGATGTTCTCGAGCATGACGATGGCGTCGTCGACCACGAAGCCGACCGCCAGCGTCAGGGCCAGCAGCGAGATGTTGTTGACCGAGAAACCGAGCAGGTACATGGCGGCGAAGGTGCCGACGATGGAGAGCGGCAGAGCCAGCGATGGGATGATGGTCGCCGAGGCATTGCGCAGGAAGAGGAAGATCACCAGCACCACCAGACAGATGGTGAGCATCATGGTGAACTTGACGTCGGCCACCGATTCCTGGATCGGCACGGTGCGGTCGAAGAGAATGTTGATGTCGATCGCTTCGGGAAGCTGTTCGCGGAAAGTCGGCAGCAGCTGCTTGATGCGGTCGACCACCTCGATGGTGTTGGTGCCGGGCTGACGCTGCACCGCCAGAACGATGGCGCGGGTCTGCTTGTACCAGGCGGCGACCTTGTTGTTTTCGACGCTGTCAAAGACCTGACCGAGGTCCGACAGGCGCACCGGCGCGCCATTGCGGTAAGCGACGACCAGCGGCTCGTACTCTTTGGCGGTGTAGAGCTGGCCGCTGGCCTGGATGGTCAGCGCTTCGCTGGGGCCGTACAGGATCCCGGTGGGGAGATTGACGTTGCCACGCCTCACGGCATCGGCTACCTCATCGATGCCGATGCCGCGACTGATCAGAGCCTTGGGATCGAGCTGGACGCGCACCGCATATTTCTGCCCGCCATAGACCTGCACCTGGGCCACGCCGTTGATCATCGAAATGCGCTGGGCGACCATGGTGTCGGCGAATTCGTGGACGGTGGACAGGGGCAAGGTCGGCGAGCTGAAGGCCAGGTAGAGGACCGGTTGTTCGGCCGGGTTGACCTTCTGGAATGACGGCGGGGCCGGCATGTCGTCAGGCAGGCGGCGCTGGGCGCGCGAGATGGCGGCCTGAACGTCCTGGGCGGCGGCATCGATGTCGCGCTCGAGCACGAACTTGATGGTGATCCGCGTGCTGCCGGTGTTGTTGGTCGAGGTCATCACCTCGACCCCGGGGATGGTGGAGAACTCGCGCTCCAGCGGGAGCGCCACGGCGGAGGCCATGGTGTCAGGGTTGGCCCCGGGGAGGCTGGCCGAAACCTGGATGGTCGGGTAGTCGATCGACGGCAGGTCATTGACCGGCAGCTGCTGGTAGGCGATGGCGCCAAACAGCATGATTGCCAGCATGACCAGGCTGGTCATCACCGGCCTACGGATAAAGGGGTCAGCGATGTTCATAGGTTAAAGGCCGTGATCCGTGATCCGGTTGTTGAGAAGAAGCAAACGCGGCTAGCAATGACTTGTCCGGCATCTGTCGAGCATCAGAAGGTTATCGATCACAGTTCGCGGGTCACGGATTTTTGATGTCCAGTTTGGCGTCGGGATAGAGGCGCATTTGACCGTCGGTGACCACGGCTTCCCCGGCAGTGACCCCTTCGGTGATGATGGTCGTCTCTTCGAAGGTCAGTCCTGTCGCAACCGGGCGCATCTCCGCAGTGCCGTCGGCGCGGGCTATGAAGACGAAGGCGCCCTGCTGTCCGGTCTGCACCGCCGCGGCGGGTACCACCGTGGCGTCTTCGAAAGTGGTCAGAGTCATCAGCACGGCAACGAACTGACCGGGCCACAGGCGGCGGTCGCTATTGGCAAAGCTGGCTTTCAGTCGAATGGTGCCGGTCTTCGTGTCCACGGCGTTGTCGATGAAGGTCAGCGTACCGATGGCAGGAGTCTCCTCGGCGCCGGGGATCAGGGCGGCGACCGGCAGGTTGCCGGCGCTCAGGGCCTGCTTGACGCGGGACAGTTCCCGCTCGGGGAGAGTGAAGCTGACGTCGGTTGGTTCCACCTGGTGAATGATCACCAGCGGCTGGCTGCCGTTGGCCTGCACCAGGTCCCCGGCATGCAGCAGCAGGCTGCCGGTGCGGCCGGTCAGCGGCGCCGGGATGCGGCTCCAACCGAGTTGCAGGCGGGCTTCCTCGAGGGACGCCCGATCGGCGGCGACGCTGGCCTCCAGAGATTCGGCTTCAGCCTTGAGCAGATCGTATTCCTGTTGCGAAATCAGCCCTTCACCGGTCAGCACCTGATAGCGGCGCTCCTTCTCGCGAGCGGAGGCGGCCAGTGCCAGGTTCTTTTGCAGGCGTGCCTCGGCCTGGCGCAGGGCGATCTGAAAAGGTGCAGGGTCGATGGTGAAGAGCGGATCGCCCTTGCGTACGTCCTGCCCTTCCTGGAAGTGAACCTTGAGCAGTTCCCCGCCGACCCGGGTGCGTACCTCCACGCTGGAACGGGCTTCCACGGTGCCGACCGCCTTGATCTGCAGCGGTACGTTGCGGTTGACCGCCTTGCCGACGATCACCGGCACCGGCGGGCGCGGCGGCGGTCCTTGCGGCTGCTCGTTCTTGCAGGCGACCAGGGTTGACAGGGTGAGGACCAGCAGGGCAGGGGCGATGCCTTGCAGTCTGCGCAGTCGTGGTCCGGTTCTGGCGAGGATGGGCATGAACGTGAACTCCCGCGGTCTCTTAAGGGGTGGATCGAGCCGGCAGCGGTGTCGCCAGGCCAGGAATGTGCTGCTCGCCGAGCACGCCCATTGCCCAGGCGAGGTCAACCATGGCGACCAGATAGTCGCGGCGGGCGATGGCCAGGCTGGTCTGCGCCTGACGCAGGTTGAGCTCGGCGTCGTCGACTTCGAGACGGATCTTGACGCCGTACTCGTAGCCTTTTTCGGAGAGAGCAAGGAGCCGCTCGGCCTGGCTGACGGTGCCATCCAGAGCGAGTACCAGTTCGATGGCCACGCGTACCTTGTCAATCGCCTCGCGCGTCTCCAGATCGATCGTGTCCTGCAGTTGCCAGGCGTCGATGCGCAGCGAATCGCGCTCGCTTCTGGCCTGCTGCGCCTGGCCGCGAGCTT
Source organism: Desulfuromonadaceae bacterium (assembly GCA_041310635.1). Lineage (GTDB taxonomy): Bacteria > Desulfobacterota > Desulfuromonadia > Desulfuromonadales > BM103 > VAUL01. The sequence continues at coordinate 5,604 of JBFYXI010000133.1, forward strand.
TGAGACCGTCGAACAGCGGCCAGGAGAGCTTGAGCCCGATGTCCCAGGTCTGGCCGTCGCTGCGGTCGGTGTCAGTTTCGAGCTCCTTCCAGCCGGCACTCCCCTCGAGGTCGAGGCGCGGCTTGTCGCCGGCGTTGGCGATGTTCACCAGTTCCTCGGCAATGCCGATGCGGTAATTGAGGTCGCGCAGGTCGGGGCGGTGCTCCTGGGCCACGGCCAGCGCCGCCGCATAGTCAGGTGGTTCGGCCAGCACCACGCTCAGGTCACCATCGGCATCCACCGGTTCACCGAGGCCGAGTACCAGGCGCAGCCGGTCGCGGAGCCTGTTGATCAGGTTGGCGGTGCGCAGCACCTCGGGACGGGCATTGGCCTCGGCCACCTCGGCGACCAGCACATCATAATCGGTGGTCAGGCCGACGCTCAGGCGGCGGCGCGCTTCGCTCAGGCGGCGGCTCTTCTGCTCGAGGTTCTGCGTCACCACGCGGTTGAGTTCCCGGGCCAGCAGCACATCGTAGAAGGCCCGGGCAGTGTCGCGCAGCGCCGCCTGGCGGCTGTAGCGCAGCTGCTCGTCGGCCGTCTGCAGGCCGATGCGGGCGGCGCGGATCGCGGCCTGCAACTCGCCCCAGGTAAACAGTGCCTGATTCAATTCGATCCTGGCGTCGCGCCGGTCGAGTTCGTCGATCTCCAGGGCTTCGTCCCGTTCGCGACTAAGGCTGCTGTTGAGGGTGAAATGCGGCAGGGCGCCAGCGCGCTCTTCGACGTAGCGGCCTTCGACCAGGTTGCGGTACTCCAGGGCTCTGGCGACACCGCGGTTGCGTTCGGCGGCGATCTCCAGCGCCTGATCGAGAGTCAGGCTGCGCACTTCGCCGGCGTGGAGCGAGGGGGCCGGCAGCCACAGCAGCAGAGTCAGTGAAACAGTCAACAAGCGGTTCATGTTCAATCTGAGCTTCCCGGGTAAAAGGGCGGCACGGGTCGGCCGGCAGTGTCATTCATGCAGCCGCAAACTATAGCGGTTCGGAGATGAAAAGTAAAATCGGAGCCTCTTCCAATATGAGATGAGTCTGAAGAGGCGGTTGTGTTTCCAACATGAAATGAGTCTGAACTGAGCGCCTGAAGTCGTTCATGATGGCAGGATGAAAGTCATCATGAATGTCAAGCATCTTCAGACTCATTTCTCGTTTGGAGTAGACTATCGGCAGTGGTTCAGGGGCCGCAGGTAACCATGGGTTTGCATTCTGTAGAATTCAATTAATGCTTGCCCGCAGGCCGTTGGCGATATGCAGATAGCAGTCCGGATGGTCACTGGCTGAACCACGGCTGGTTTGACTCGCTGGCAACCCTGACCGTACAATGCTTTCTAACTGAATGCACGGCGATGAAAAGGCAATGATATCCGTTTTCCGGTTGTCACCGAAAATCTATCTGGAGCGTTTCGATGACGGCGCTTTGCTGCTGGTCGCTGACCGGGATCGGCTGTTGAGTGTCAACCTCGCGGCTGCCGAACTTTTTGATGAAGTCTCCAGGACCTTCGCCAGTAAATCTTTTACCCTCGAACAAGGGTGCGCCTGGCTGGCCAGCCAATATGAACTGCGCCCTGGAGAGTGTCTTGCCAGGGCCCGAGGGTTGCTGGCCTTCGGCTTGCGGCAGGGTCTGGTCTGGCGGGACAGAAGTGAAAGGTGAACGATGGACGACCAACTTGTAATCGATCTTGATTCCGCCCTGGCCGTCAATCCCACCTTGGTTCTACGTGAAGAGAGCGACGACTGCGCATTGCTCTTCGATCCGGACAACGGCCGGGTCCATCTCCTGAATCCATGTGCGGTGGCGGTGTGGAAACGTCTTGACGGCCGCCTGAAGCTGCGGGAAATCGTTGCGGCGCTGTCCGCCGAATTTGACGGCATGGGACCGGAGGCGGAGGCGCAGGTTCTGGCATTGGCCCGCTCCCTGGCCGCCCTCGGTGCCGTCGGCTCTCTGCAGGCAAAATCCTGATATGCCCTCTCTGATGCGCACCCCGCGCAGCCTCGATCTCGAGGTCACCAGCCGCTGCAATGCCTCCTGCAGCTACTGCTACTACCTGCACAACGACGGCGTTACCTACGCCGACCTGCCAACGCAGCGCTGGTTGGAATTCTTTGAAGAATTGGCGGATTGTTCGGTGATGCGCGTCTGCCTGATGGGGGGCGAGCCGCTGTTGCGCGATGATTTCTTTGCCCTGATCGACGGCATCGCCGCCAACCGCATGCGTTTTTCGGTGCTGACCAACGGCAGCCTCCTCACCCGGACAGTGGCGGAACACCTGCGGGCCACGGGGCGCTGCGACGAAGTTCAAGTGTCCCTGGATGGCTCGACGGCAACGGTTCACGAGAGTCTGCGCGGGCCGGGCACTTTCCCCCCGGCTCTGGCGGCAATCCGGAATCTGCTGGCTGCCGGGGTGCCGGTGACGGTAAGGGTAACCGTCCATCCCGGCAATCTCGAAGACCTTCCCGCCCTGGCACGGCTGCTGCTGGAAAATCTTGGTCTGCCGGCCTTCAGCACCAACGCGGCTTCGGCCCTGGGCAGCGCCGGCAAATATGGGGAAGGGGTGCTGCTGACGCCTCGTGAACGCCTGCAGGCCATGAGGACCCTGGCTGCTCTCGCAGACAGCTATCCCGGGCGCATCCAGGCTTCTGCCGGGCCGCTGGCCGAATGGCGGACGTTCCAGGCCATGGAGCAGGCGCGCGAGGACGATCTGCCGATCCCTGGCCGGGGGCGGCTGGTCGGCTGCGGCTGCGTGTTCGACAAGCTGGCCGTGCGGGCTGACGGCCGGTACGTGCCGTGCGTCATGCTGCCGACCTTCACGCTTGGCGAAATTGGCAGGGACTCCTTGTCCGGCGTCTGGCAACAGGCGCAGGTACTGCAGTCGCTGCGCCGCCGCCGCGACCTAGCCCTGAAAAATTTCGCTGAATGCCGCGACTGCCCATGGCTGGCAAGCTGCACCGGCAACTGCCCGGGCATGGCTTTTGCCCTGACCGGGACGGTCGACCGCCCGTGTCCGGAGGGCTGCCTGAAAAACTACGTCGCACAGTTGGATGCGGCCGGGGAGTCGCTGTGGAGCTGACTGCCGGGATGCCGTCACTAAGAACCTTCTACGTCTACCTGACCGGCGGCTGCAACTGCGCCTGCCGCCACTGCTGGATCGTTCCGGAGGCATCCGCAACCAACGTGATGCTCTCCCCCGAGCTGCTGCGCCGGGCGATCCGGCAGGCGCTGCCCTTGGGCCTGCAGTCAGTCAAATGGACCGGCGGCGAGCCCACCCTCCATCCCGGCTTCCCGGCATTGCTTGCCCTGCAGAAGGAGTATGGTCTTGGCGGCAGCCTCGAAACCAACGGCATGCTCGTCGATGACGCACTGGCACGATTGCTGGTCGACGCCGGGGTGGGAAGCGTGTCGGTAAGTCTCGACGGCGCGCGTTCCGCCACCCACGATGCCATTCGTGGCGTGGCCGGCGGCTTCGCGCGGAGTTGTGGCGGTGTCCGCGCCCTGGTCGCTGCCGGCTACCGGCCCGAGCTGATTCTGACCCTGCAGCAGGGCAACGTCGACGAACTCGAAGAGTATGTCGCGCTGGCGGTGTCCCTTGGCGCCGGTTCGGTTAAGCTGAACGTGATGCAGCCGTTGCTGCGTGGCGCCGTATTGGCCGAACGCGGGGGCTCCCTGTCGGTTGCCCAGGTGCTGGCGTTAGCCGGACGTTTGGCGACGGAGTGGCGCGCCCGGTTTGCCATCCCGGTGACCCTCGACGTGCCGCTGGCCTTTCGACCCCTGGGAGAGTTGCTCGCCGGCAGGGCGGTGGGGGTCTGCGACATCGCCCGCATTCTCGGCATCCTCCCGGAGGGGGACTACGCCCTGTGCGGGATCGGCAGCCAGGTTGCCGAACTGGTCATGGGCAAGATAGCCGAGGTCGATCTGGAGGAGGTGTGGCGCACCCAACCGCTGCTGATCAAGCTGCGCCGCGGACTGCCGGACGATCTGCAGGGCATCTGTGGCGCCTGTCTGATGAAGCAGGCCTGCCGGGGGAGTTGTGTGGCGGTCAACTACAAGGAGAGCGGCGACCTTTTCGCCGCGCACTGGTTCTGCCGGCAGGCGGCTGCGGCCGGGCTCTTTCCGGCTTCCCGGCACAACCCCTTGTCTGCCGGTACCTGATCGGTTAGAATTATAAAACTTATGCAGGTGACGGAGCGATAGCGATGATGCCGAAGCGCCCCTGGCAGGAGCCGGTGGTAAGATCGATCGACCAGCTGACCCCGGCCTACGGGGCCTGCAAGGTTGGCAGCACCCCTGTTGATGGTGGCCCTGACCAGTGCAATGCCGGCAGCGGGGCCTCGGCCTCCGGCTACTGCACCACCGGCAAAGGGGCCAAGACCACCTGCCTTACGGGGAACGGGGTCAAGTGACCCTCTCCCCCTGCACCGGCAATTCGATGACCAGTCGCCATGGCCAGGGCACCTGCCAGCCGCCGATGGCTCCCGAGCGCTGAGCGACCACCTTCCCGCCGATTTTCCATAAGTCCAGCTCCGTCCCTCCCGGCACCGCAAGGGTGCACAGCGCTCCCCTGCTGACGATCGGCCGCACCAGAGGCGCGCACCCCCGGCGTATTGCCCGGGCCAGCCGTCCGCCACGCCCGGAGCGCTCCGGATCGATGCGGCCGGCATAGCGGTAGACGAATCCGGCCAGGCGTCCGGGCCAGCCGCCGGCAACCTGTGAGCGGTGCCCCAGTCGATGCCGGGCAACGACCCGGCCGAGCAGTTGTGGTGCCCCCGCCTCGCGGTCGTCGCTCCGCGCCAGGGCGTCGCCGCGGGTGCGCAGGCCGTTCCGCACCTCGACCACCCGGTGCGCCAGGTGCTGCCCGTCGCCGACGCGGAGGATCACGCAGTCGCCAACCCTGACGGACTCCGGCGTAACCGGCTTCACTTCGAGCAAGTCCCCCTCCTGGAAACAAGGCCACATGCTCAGACCGCGATAGAGAAAGAAATTGCCCGGCTGTACGCTCATGGCTGGTCCGTGAGCAATTGTGCGAGTGACGGCCAGACATCGGCACCGAGCGGCAACTGCAGGTGCCAGCAGGGGAGAGCCCGGGCGAGGGCGCTGGCGCTGCGAAAGAACTGCTCTTTCAGCGGCGGATTGACCAGAACCGTTGAGGGGTATTCATGCAAAGCGCGATAGAGGTGCGGCACCGCGGCAACTGCCGACAGCTTTTGGAGCACAAGGTCCGTCCCCTTGGCGAGGACGATCAGTCCGTAAAGCCGGCGCCTTCGGCCCGGATTGAAGCCCTCCGCGGGTCTCTGGCCGGAACCGGCTGCAGTCATCATCGTCCAGCTGGGCAGCGGACTGGCCAGCCATTCGCCGGCCTCAGGCCAGACCAGGGCGGCATCGTCGGAGAGAACCTCCCAGTCGGAGGGTGCCGACGCCAGCGTGGTGCTCTTGCCGCCGCCGGGCGGGGCGAGGAACAGCAGGGCCCGGTCGTTGCGGGCGGCGAAGCCGGCATGGGCAACTGCGCCCCGGCAACGGGCAATGTCGGCAATGACCAGCGCCCAGGGGAGCTGGTAGCGGAAGGGGGGGAGGTCGTTTGAGGCCCCGGCAGTCCAGACGGCCAATGTCGTTCCGGGCTGCTCCCAGAGGGTGCCCAGCGGGCTGCTGTGCCGCTGCCAGTCGGCTGGGGCGCGCCGGCCGAGGTCTTCATCGAGCAACACTGTCCGATTGGGTGGAGGTTGACCGGGGCTGCCGGTCAGGTTGTCGGCGATCGCCCGCAACAGCTGGTTCCCCCAAGCATCCCGGGCGATGAGACGATAGCGCAGAGGGCCAAGGCGCAAGTCGATGGCGTCACCGAGAGGGGGGGTGTTAAGGGCTGTCAACATCGTCACAATATACATGATACGGGGTGCTGCCGGCAAATTCCTGAGCGCGCAAGAGCATTCCCTCCATGCAGCAAGGCATGGTAAACAACAAAGATATGGCCGACTTTTCTCTTTCCAACCGACTGCTGCGCGCCATCAACCTGCGCCGGGCCTGTCGCCTGGTGTGGACCGCGGCGCCGGCCTGGACCGCCGTCAACCTGGTGTTGGTGGTCGTGCAGGGGATCCTGCCGCTTGCGGCCCTGTTCCTCCTCAAGCAGGTCGTCGATGCGCTGGCGGCAACCGTGACGGCCCCATCTCCCGATTTTGCCCCGGTCCTGTTCTGGATTGTCCTGGCCGGGCTGACCGCTCTGGCCGCCGCCGCTGCCGGTGCCCTCGGTACGCTGGCCACCGACGCCCAGGGGGTGGCCGTCACCGATCACGTGGCGGATGTCATCCATGCGCGGTCAATTGCCGTCGATTACAGTTACTACGAGACCCCGGAGTTCCATGATACCCTGCAGCGTGCCCAGGAGGAATCGGCCTACCGGCCGGTCCGCATTGTCAACGGCCTGAAGCAGACGTTGCAGAACCTGCTGGTGTTGACCGGGATCGTCGTCCTGCTCAGTGCGTTCCATTGGGGGGTCGGACTGGCCTTGCTGGTGGCGGCGCTGCCGGCAGCAATGGTACGGGTCGGCCATGCCCGCCGGCAATTTGTCTTCGAGCAGGAACAGATCGGGCGCGAGCGGCAGGCCTGGTACTACCACTGGCTGCTGATCGATCCGCAGTACGCCCGCGACCTGCGTCTCTTTGGTATCGGCAAATTGTTTGCAGAGAGGTTCCACTCGCTGCGCGCCGCCCTGCGCAGCGAAAGCCTGATCCTGCTGCGCCGCCGGGCGCTGTGGGAGTTGCTGGCTCAGCTGCTGGCCATCGCCGTGCTGTTCGGGACGCTTGCGGCCATGGGCTACGCGGTTGTGCAGGGAGCGGTCTCCCTCGGCGTCATGGTCATGTACTTCCAGGGGTATCAACGAGCACTGGCAGCGCTGCAGGCGGTGATCCAGGGTTTGGGCTGGCTCTACGAAGACAATCTGTTCCTGAACCACTTTTACGCCTTCCTCGACCTTCCTTCGCACATCGAGCAGGCCGGGGGGCGTACGGACCTGCCGGCACCGACCACCGCCGGACTATCCTGCCGAGATTTGTCCTTTACCTATCCCAGTCGGTGCACCCCGACGCTGCAGGGGGTCGACCTCGACATTCGCCCCGGCGAAATCGTTGCGCTGGTTGGTGTGAACGGTGCCGGCAAGTCCACTCTGGCCAAGCTGCTCTGTCGCCTCTACGATCCACAGGGCGGCAGTATCTGCTGGGAGGGTGTCAACCTGCGCGCCTTCGCCACAGCGGCCTGGCGCCGGCAGATCAGCGTCCTCGCCCAGGATTACAGTCAATTCTCTCTGAGTCTCGGCGAAAATATCTGGCTCGGTGACATCGATCGTCCCCTGGATCACGAAACCCTGAAGGCCGTGGCTGCCCGCGTCGGGGCCGATAAGGTTGCCGCCCAGTTTCCAGCAGGGATGGAGACTCGTCTCGGCACCCGGTTCCGCGACGGGCAGGAACTGAGTTCCGGCGAGTGGCAGCGACTGGCTCTCGCGCGGGCCTGGTTCCGCGAGGCGCAGCTGATTATTCTCGATGAGCCGAGCAGCGCCCTCGATCCGTTGGCGGAGGCGGCAATGATCGATAACTTTCGCAGGCTGATCGGCCGGCGAAGTGCCCTGCTGATCAGCCATCGTCTGGCTACGGTGCGTCTGGCCGACCGCATCTACGTCCTCGAAGGCGGCCGTACGGTGGAAACCGGAAGCCATCAGGAGCTGTTGGCGCGCAACGGTCATTACACCCGGCTCTACCGGGCACAGGCCGACCATTATACCCCGTAGATACTTTCCTCAGGCGAGCGATCCCCCCTTCTCTCGTCGACCAAAGATCTGGTATTAAATCCCCTTTGCTGGGTTGAAAGTTTCAGTTTAAATCTTTGATTTATCGTAACAATTTGGCATATCATGTAAATGTTCGCGGTTTCTGCGGTGCGCTCTTCTTCGGTAGGCGGAGGTGCTTCGATGCTCTTTTCGCTCCTGGCCCTTTTCGAACATAAGGAAAATCCGCAACGCCAGACCTCCTGCCTGCAGTGCGGCGAATGCTGCGAGCTGTTCGGCTGGCACCTGCATGCGTCATCCCGTGATCTTAAGCGCTGGCTGGAGCATGGCCGTCAGGATCTGGTTGACAGCACCAACGAACTGGGCTGGATCTGGGTCGATCCGGTGACGAAGGCGCGCGTCGAACCGTGCCCGCATATCGATCGCAGCGACCCGGAGCGGGTCTGCTGTGCCATCCACGAGATCAAGCCCGACGTCTGCCGCGACTACCCGACTCTGGCCCACGGCAAGCGCTGCCTGCGCGGGGTGTTTCTGAGCTGGGGCACGACCATCCTGGTCGACTGCCTGCCAGAGTGGGTCGTCGTCGCCGAGGTGCTGCCGCTGGCGGCTTGAGCTGCAGCCAAGCGGCCTGCGGTCGTCAACGCCGCTGGCCGTGCCCTTTACGGCGCATCCTGGAAGAAAGGTTCTGGACAGGGATCGGCCGGCGGTTTTATGCTATGGGCCAATTCCCGTCAAAGGAGATCAACGGATGATGTTCGGCCCACACCAAGATCTTGGCGCCGCCCTGTTTACGACCTGGAGCGAAGAGCAGCAGCGCGAGGAGATCGGCAGGCTGGTCAAGGGTTATCGTTCCGGCTTGCCCCTCGGCATCCTGTGCAAGATGGCGGAGACGATCGCCGGCAGCCAGGAAAAGGCCAGGGAACATCTGGCCCATTTCATGCCGCTCAGCGAACGGCAGCAGGCGATCGAACATGAAACCGGGGGGATGCGGATCGTGGCGGAGACGTTTCTGCTCTGAACCGGTCGAGGACCCGCTTACCTCATCCCCAGTTACCGTGGCAAAGCGCACAGTCCCCGTCTCATGGCGGGGACTGTGCTTTCTGAAGCTAGCCTTCCTCGGCGCCCCGCCTGAAGATGAGCACCAGCCCGGTCACCGCCAGGGCGCCCAGCAGCAGGAGCGCGGTGCTTGACAGGCTGCTCAGCCAGGCCGGGGCCAACAACAGCACCAGCCCCATCGCCGCCATCATCACTCCTGACAGCAGCTTCAGGATCCTCCCCCCTTTTTCGGTCAAGCGGTGGGCGCCGAGAGTTACGGCGAAAACGATCACGATGATCAGCAGTGGTATGACATAAACCACGTTGTAGCCGAGCAGGTAGGCATAGTACTGCCAGGCCGGCAGGCCATGCAGGGTCAGGATGCGGGTGTAGACCATCGGCAGCCCCGCGGTGCAGAGCAGTTCGTAGCTGTTGGCGGCCATGGCCAGCACGACCGTGCCGCCGAGCAGCGTCACATAGCTGCTGGACTGAACCAGCTTGCGCGTCCGTTGATAGAGCGACGGTTTCACCCGCTCCGGAATCGCCAGGCTCGGTCCGCGGTGCCAGAGGAAGTAGTCCTTGATGTTGATTGCGCCGATAGTCAGGGCCACCAGGCCGGCCAGGGTGGTGACGATGCCGATTCCGCCGGTGGCGAGAAACAGGTTCAACCAGGCGGCCATGAAGAGGAAGTAGATGAGCCCGGAAAAACCGACGAACACCACCCCGACCGTCAGCATTCTCCCCCGCGAATGGGCGTGCACCATCAGGCTGAGGAGGAAGAGCAGCACGAAGAAGGCACAGGGGTTGATGCTGTCGAGCAGGCCGAGCACCACCGTAACCAGCGGCAAGGAGGCGACGCGCGGGTCGACCGTGCCGAGCAGGGGAAGATTGAGGAAATCGTCCTTTGCCGGGGCAGGTTTCGACTGAGGCTGCGGGGGGACACCCGAGCCGCCCAAGCGATCCACGGCGTCCGGGCAGCCCCCCTCGAGACAGGCCTCGATGGCGGTTTCAATCTCGACCAGGCTCAGCTTGTCGAGTCCCACCCAGATCCGGTCGCCCAGAAACACCGTGGGTGTGCCCACGATCGTTTGCCCGTGGAGCGCCAGCAGGCCGGTCAGCTGTTCGAAGGCTTTGCGGTCCTGCCAGATGTCATGCTCGATCAGTTCGACCGCCGGATAACGGGCGACCAATGCCTTGAGGGGCGGCCCGTACTCCTGGCAGTGGCTGCAGTTCTCCGCGGAAAAATAGTAGAGGCGGGGTACGCTCGGCTCCGGCCCGGCGAGCGTAATGGCGATGCTCACCAGAGCTCCCGTAAGCAGCACTATGAGGATCCGACAGCAATTCATCATCAAATGCGGGGTCTTGCTGCAGCGCCGCGCTCCAGACTTCCGCCCATCTCAATCATACCAGACGGGAGAACTTTCGCCCCCGGACTCGCCAGCAGACCTCTGCGACTGGGGCGGCGCTCCTGACCGGCAGCTATCTCCTCTCCCTCGCTGAGTGTTTGCGCTCAGAATTCCACCGCCAACTGAGCAGTAAAAGCATGTTCCGGGTCGGAATTGTCGGCATCGGCGTGCAGATACTCGACGGCCAGCAGCGCGTAGTTGCACAGACCGTAGGAGAGCGTGGCGCCGTAGCGGCTGACCTCGGCCTGGAAGTTGCGCGCCGCTTCGTAGCGCGCCGCCAGTTGCACACTCTCGACGGGCTGCCAGGAGAGTTCGAGATACCACGCTTCAGGGCGCCCGCCGGTCAGAGCCTCGCCGGCATCGACCTGTTCGGGCTTGAAGCGTTTCGCGGCTGCAAGGTACTCCGCCGCCAGACCGTAAGGGCCGTGCTGCAGGATGGCAGAGGCGCTCCAGGCCGGCACGTCGTCTCGATAAAGACCCTCGCCCTGCACCAGGTCGGCATCGCTCTCGGCCAGATCGCTCAGCCACGACGCCCCGAAGACCAGCCCCGCGCGTGGGATCACCTTCACGGCGGCCACCCAACTGTCGACGCCGTCATTATCGTCACCGCCCGACCCTTCGAAGGCGCCGAGCGAGGCGCTCCAGCGTTCGCCCTCCAATCCAAGCAGGGCGGCAGTCGTGTGGGTCTCGCCGAGTTCGAGGGTGAGCGGATCGCTGATCATGGCACTGTCGAAACGGCCGAAGGGAAGATACTGGCGGCCGAGGTGCAGCGCCGGGGTCTGCCCGCCGAGCTGCCAGGGGGAGGTGAGGGACAGCACCACCTCGTCGACCATCATCGGTTCGGTGTCCTCTTCCTCCCACAGGCCGATGACGTGACCGCCGAGCCAGGAGGTGAATTCGGCGTCCAGGCCGATCTGCACGGTACATAGGTGCAGGTCGTCCTCCTCGTCGCCACCCTCGACATGGGTAAGCGACGCTTCGGCCTCGATCAGGCCGCTCAGGGTGAAACGGGCCGCGCCGAGCTGCCAGCTCAGCGGCGCCGGATTCTCCTCGGTGACTGCCGCGCGGCGCTCTTCCATGTTTTCGATCTTCGCCTGCGTCTCGATATGCGCGGCGAGTTGCATGGTTATCTGTACTTCTGTACCCGTTTGAGGGGCGGCTTGGGCAGCGGTGGTCTGAGCGGCGATCAACAGTCCTACGAGAATTGCGGCAAGATTTCTTCTGCGGTTCAGCATGAACAGGCTCCTGTTAAGGTTTGGATACAAGAAGGGAAAGGTTTTCTTTGTCGCCCATAAGTGGTATTGAATATCGTTTTCAGTTGTTGGCTAAAAAAAATGCTATTGCAGTACCAGCTTCAGGCATTCAAAGGGGTGGCAGCCGTCTTGCAGTTGCCGAGACATGGCGACACGGCATCGGCGACAGGCTTCAACGACAGCCAGGCTGTATCGGGGGTGCCAAGTCGGCCGGCGGGCGGCATGCCCACGGCTTATCAGGCCGTTCGCTTCACCCCGTCGCTGTGAAGAAATCTGCACAAGCTCCATGTCGCAACCTTCCACCCTACTTGCAGCTGCCATCATCGCAACCCGGGCAGTGCCCCTTTTTTTTGATCACCGAGCGGTAGAGCAGGTAGCCGGCCCCGCCGAGGATCAAGACCATCCAGAATATATCCACAAGGCTCATGTCAGCCCCCCAGGCCGAGCAGCCGGCCGCCCTGGTAGATAATCAACGCCACCGCCCAGGCCAGCACCGACTGATAGGCGAAGGCTACCCCGAACCACTTCCACGACCCGAACTCCTGGCGCATGGCGATAGCCACCACCACGCACGGCATGTAGAGCAGGACGAAGGCCATGAAGGCGTAGGCGGACAGGGGGGTGAAGGCGCCGCGCACCGCCCCCTTCAGTGGCGATTCCCCTTCGTCCTCGGCCGCCAGGCTGGAGACGCCGAAGGTCGCAATCACATTGGTCCCGGCATCCTTGAAGGCGCCGCCGAAGGAGACGATCATCTCTTTGAGATCCTCGCCCAGGGTCGGTGCCGGCCCTTCCTCGGCGGCTTCCTCCAGGGCTCCGGGCAGGTAGATTTCGCCCATGGTGCCGACCACGATCTCCTTGGCGATGATGCCGGTGATCAGCGCCGAGGACGCTTCCCAGGTGCCGAAGCCCAGGGGTTCGAAGATCGGCGCGACGGCGGCACCGGCCTGCCCCAGGTAGGAGTCGCGCTTGCTTTCCACCCCCCAGGGGAGGTTGAGGAGGAACCAGACAAAGACCGAGACCGCCAGGAGGTAGGTACCGGCCTTGATCAGGAAGTGCTTGCCCTTCTCCCAGGTGTGCAGGCACAGGCTTTTGAAGGAGGGCATCCGGTAGGGGGGGAGTTCCATGATGAACATCGGCGTCTCTCCGCGGAACAGGGTGCGCTTGAAGAGCATCCCCATGGCGATGGCAAGCAGAATCCCCAGCACGTACAGCGACCAGATCACCGTGCCGGCGGCGGCGCCGAAAAACACCCCGGCAAAGAGTACGTAGACCGGCAGGCGGGCGCCACACGACATCAGCGGGATGAGCAGGGCGGTCAGCGCCTTGTCGCGCGGGTTCTCCAGGGTGCGGGTGGCGTAGATGCCGGGAACGTTGCAGCCGAAGCCGAGCAGCATCGGAATGAACGACTTGCCGTGCAGGCCGATGGCATGCATCGCCCGGTCCATGACGAAGGCGGCCCGCGCCATATAGCCGCTCCCCTCGAGAAAGGTGATGAAGAACATCATGGCGAAGATCACTGGCACGAACACCAGCACGAAGCCGACCCCGGCGATCACCCCGTCGAGGGCTAGCGATATCGTCCAGTCCGGGGCGCCGACCAGTCCCAACCCGGCTTCCGTCCAGCGCCGGAAGGTGCCGGCGATCATGCCGTCCAGCCAGTCGCCGAAGGGCGAGGAGAGATCGAAGGTCAGCTTGAACATCAGCCACATGGCCGCCAGGAAGATTGGGATGCCGAGGAAGCGGTTGAGGACGACCCGGTCGATCTTCTCGGTCAGCTCCATCTTGCGGACTTCGGGGCGCTGCAAGACCTCGCGGGTGAGGCCGTTGGCCAGCCCGTAGCGGGCGTCGGCCATCAGCGACTCGAGATCCTCGCCGTGGGCCCGGCGCAGATGGTGCAGCGCCTCGCCGGCCACCTCGTCGACGCCGACATTGATTTCCCTGGCGATTTCGGCGTCCCCTTCCATCAGCTTGCCGGCCAGCCAGCGCAGCGGATAGCGCTTGGTCAGGTGCGGGTGGCGTTCTTTGAGGACCTGGCCGATCCAAACCACGGCGCTGTCGATATCCGTGCCGTAGCTGAGTTGCCGCGGGCTGTGGCCGGCCAGGTGGTCGGCGGTGTCCAGTACCGCGCTGAGCAGTTCCTGCAAACCGCGCTGCTTGGTGGCCGTGGTGGGAATGACGGTAATGCCGAGCCTCTGTTCGATGCCGTCCACATCGATGCGGTAGCCCTTGGCCTCGGCCTCGTCGAAGATATTCAGAGCCATGATCGTGGGAATGCCGAGTTCCAGCAGCTGCACCGTCAGGTAAAGGTTGCGCTCCAGGTTGGTGGCATCGACCACGTTGATCACCAGGTCGGGACAGCCGTGCAACAGGTAGTCGCGGGCGATGATCTCCTCCTGGGTATAGGGGGAGAGGGAGTAGGTGCCGGGAAGGTCGACCAAGCGGATGGTGCGCCCGTTGAACTCGAACTGGGCTTCCTTCTTCTCCACCGTGACCCCCGGCCAGTTGCCGACGTGCAGCCGGCTGCCGGCAATGGCGTTGATCAGGGTCGACTTGCCGGCGTTGGGATTGCCGGCCACCGCCACGGTGATCACCCGCTTCGCTGCCGGCCGCTCCTGAGCCTGGATGCTGCCGTTGGCGGGGACGACGGCCGGGTTGCTGCTCATGGCTGCACCTCCACGGCGATCCCTTCGGCTTCCCGCTTGCGCAGGGACAATTGGTAGTTCTTGACGGTGACTTCGATGGGGTCGCCCAGGGGGGCGACCTTGACGACCTTGACCGTTTCCCCGACCAGCACGCCCATGTCCATGAGCCGGCGCTTGAGCGGGCCGATGGCGCCGATGGCGGTAATTTTTCCGGACTCGCCTGGTTTGAGACTGGCCAGGTTCATTGGGCTCTCCTGACCGAGATCTTCATGGCCATGCCGCGGCTGATGGCGATGCGTGATTCATCGACGCGCAGCAGCAGCGGCCCGTTGCCGTTGCTGAGCATCTCGACGATCTTGCCGGTGCGCAGCCCCAGCTCCTCGACCCGGTTGTCGCTTTTGTGGCGCTCGCCGCCGCACTGGCCGCAGCAGGGCTTGTCTTTTTGGGTGTGCACGTTGACACGGACGATTTCACCGGATTCTCCGGGGCTCAGCAGGGCAAGAGGCATCATCGGTCTGGACTCCTTGGGTTTGTGCATGACGTCGTCTTTCGGTGATTTTGAAAACCGGTTTCATCTTGTAGGGGAGGGCCGCCAGGTCTGTCAATAAAAAAATGAAAATCAATATCAATTTTATGAAACGTCCTGCCGGAGCGTGTGGTGCAACCGCCGGCCATCTGCTATGATCTCAGCTGGGTGGTTGCTGAGCGGTCCCGGCGATCCGCCAGCCCGCAAGAAAGGAGCGTTGTGATGAGTAAAAGCAACAGCGAAGCGGGGATGCCGATCGCGATCACCCTCGAACCGGGGATCTACTACCGCTGCACCTGCGGCAGATCACAGCACCTGCCGTTTTGCGACGAATCCCATCGCGGCCTGG
>JBFYXI010000020.1:0-3561 GCA_041310635.1 Desulfuromonadaceae bacterium
ACGCCACGGCCGGCGCCGAGGAGATCGTCAACCGCCGTATCGGCGAGAACGAGTTCTTCGCGATGCGGGCCTGTCTCGCCTATGGCGACGCACAACGTGAATACGCCATGCAGGACCACGACGGCGACCGCCTGCTCGAATATGCCCAGACTTTTCGCAGCAGCGAAGGCAAGCGTGACGGGCTTTACTGGGTGACCAAGGAGGGCGAGCCGCCCTCGCCGCTGGGCGTTCTCTTCGCGCGTGGCCAGGCCGAGGGTTATAAACTCGGCCAGCTAGGGCCGACACCCTACCGTGGCTACTATTACCGGATCCTCACCAGGCAGGGGCCGGGCGCACCCGGGGGCGAGTACGACTACCTGGTCAGGGAAAACATGATCGGTGGATTCGCTCTTGTCGCCTATCCTGCAAGGTGGGGGGCTTCGGGTGTGATGAGCTTCATCTGCAGCCATGAGGGGATCGTCTACCAGAAGAACCTCGGCGCCGAAACAGCCGAGGTGGCCTCGAAGATGACCCGCTTCAACCCGGACGAAACCTGGGAAAAGGTCGAAAAATGAGCGTCTCCCTTCTCATCTTTAACTCTGGAGTTCAGTAATGCACAAGATCTTGCGTATCTCGATCGGCATCTCGGCGCTGGGCCTGGCGTGTTCTGCCATGGCGCAGGCCCCGGTCATCTACCCCGCCAAGGGACAAAGCCCGCAGCAACAGGCCAGCGACGACGGCGCCTGCCACGCCTGGGCCAAGCAGACCACCGGCATCGATCCGGTCGCGGTGGCGCAGACGCCACCACCGGCGCCCAGCGGTGCCGCCGTGGGGGGCGGCGAGCGGGCAACGGGTGCAGCGCGCGGCGCGCTCGGCGGCCTGGCGATCGGAGCGATCGCCGGTGACGCCGGCGAGGGGGCGGCGATCGGCGCGGTCCTCGGCACCATGGCGGGCGGCAGTCGCGCGCGCCATGACCAGCAGGCGCAGCAACAGCAGGCGCAGAGTCAGCAACAGCAGCAGCTCCAGACCTACCATCGGGCCTATGGCGCCTGCATGGAAGGCCGCGGCTACACCATCAGGTAAGGATGATCATGAACAGCAAGCTACGTGGCGGGGTCATCGCCTCCGCACTGATCTCGATTCTTGGCACGACGGCCCAGGCAGGCGACTTCGACGGCAGCAAGCCGCTGATCTGCGCCCCGGTGCAGGCGATGGAGTGCTATGCCGGCGAAGACTGCAAGATGGGATTGCCTGAAGCGGTCGGTGCGCCCGCGTTCATTCGCATCGATTTCACCCAGCGGCGAGTGGTCGGGCCCAAGCGCTCGTCAGCGATCGACTCGGTGACCGCCGACGAGCACCAGCTGCTGCTGCAGGGTGTCGAGCTCGGCCACGCCTGGAGCATGGCGCTCAACCACGGCACCGGCAAGATGATCCTGTCGCTGGTCGGCAAGGATGTGGCGTTCGTGCTGTTCGGATCCTGCACCCCGCAGTAATGCCGCAGCAGATGCTTTTTCGCCCATCACCAGGCGGATTAGAATTGCATCATCCTGCTGACTTGAAGGGAAAGGGAAATGGTGAAATTGAAGACATTCGTCGTCCTGTGCGCCAGCTGTGCTCTGCTGGCCCCGGTGTCCGCCCTGGCCGAGGATGCGGCGATCCATCCCAAGCTGGCTGCGCGGGCCTATCTCGATGTCGGCGGCTATGTCCCGGCGGTCGACACCCGATTGCGGGTCGACCGGGCTGGTGGCTCGGGAACCGTGCTCGATCTCGAGGACGACCTCGATTTCGAGGATCGCCCGACCTTTCCCTATGCACTGCTGAACCTGCGCCTTGGCCAGCGCTGGCGAATCGAGGGCGAGTACTTCAGCATCGACCGCGACAAGACGACGGTGATCGACCGCACGCTCGAGATCGGGGACGAGACCTTCGAGATCGGCGCAACAGTCAATTCGTTCTTCGATACCGAGGTCTACCGCCTGAGCGTGGGATATTCATTCCTGAAACGCCCCAACGCTGAACTGGGTGCGGCGCTCGGCGCACACGTGACGACTTTCGATTTCGGCATCAGAGCCACCGGCGAAGAGTTTGAGAACACCGAAGCGGCCGCCGATACCCTGGCGCCTCTGCCCACCATCGGCCTCTACGGCTTTTATGCCTTCTCCCCGCGCTGGCTGATGCAGGGCCGTGTAGATTATTTTGCGCTCGAGTACCAGGAGTATTCCGGAGGCTTTCTCAACTTCAACGTCGGCCTCGAATTCCAGTTGGCGAAACACCTCGGTCTGGGCGCGGGCTACCGCTACGTCGACCTCGAATTCGCCGCCGAGAAGACGCTCGGCGTCGGTGACATCAGCGACGATTTCAGGGGCGAATTCGAGTACCACTACAGTGGCCCGACCGTCTACCTGTCGTTCAGCTACTGATCCGTGTGAGGCCGAAAAAATGCCGCCATTCCTGGCGGCATTTTTTTGTCCGGCACGTCCCGCCGACCTTGCGGCCGGTGGGACGCCAGCAAGCGTCACTTGCCTGGGGTGAACTTCTCGTACTTGGAGCCTTCCAGGGTCAGGTTGGCCATCAGGCCTTTCTGACCGAAGACGAAGCCGACCACCGGGTCCTTGATGGTCTTGGTGTCCAAGGCAGCCCCCGCACCGACGTCGACCATCGCCACCGAGCCGTCGACGCCGGCCTTCCAGCCGCTGCTGTTGCGGAATTTCTCCAGCGCTTCGTCGGTCATGAAGTCCACGATCACGGTCTTGGCCTGGGCGCCTGACTGTAGGCCCCAGGACGCTGCGGCGGTCTTGTAATAGTCGGCCGTCCGGCCGCCGATCAGCAGCGCGCCTTCGCCGCCCTCGATACCGACGATGAAGCCGCCCTTGTAGACCTTCGGAAACACCAGCAGGCCCTTGGCGCTGTTGACGAATTCCTGGCCGCCTGCGACTTCCTTGGTGAAGCGCTGGACCGCATCCTTGACCGCGGCATCGATCTCGGCGGCGGTGCCGGCCTGCGCGCTCTGGGTGACGCCCAGTGCCAAGGCGAGGGTCACGAAGCCGAGAAAATTTTGCATCGATTTCATGAAGCGTGACATCTGATTCTCCTATTCAACTTGAGTGATGAGGCGCGGGGCAGGGTTGGCTGCCTTGCTGGGTGCTCAGCGTTGAAAACAGCACGCCTGCGTCCCTGTTGACTCACGCCGGAAGGGGTCCGGGGCCGCGCCCCGAGCCCCACCCGACATCAGTTGCCAGCCGGCTCGACCTTGACCGCGACGGCCTCGAAATAGGTCAGCTCCACCACGTCCCCCGGCTTCAGGGTGCGCAGCATCGCTCGGAACTCGGGCTTCTCGACCCTGATGACGCGCTTTTTGCCCTTGGGCCCGGTGAAGTGGACGACGTTGCGCAGCGTGTCGACGAACTCGATCACCACCCGGGCGCTCACTGCTTCGCCCATGCCGCCAGCGGGACGTTCGCCGGGCGCGGCCCTGGCCACGGCATCGGTCAGGGCCACCGCCCGGGGATCGCTGCCGGGCGGCAGGAGCTCGGCGAGGAGGCCCTCGAAATACTCGACCCGCACCCGGTCGCCGACTTTGAC
>JBFYXI010000046.1:0-6336 GCA_041310635.1 Desulfuromonadaceae bacterium
GTTGCGCGCCGACCAAGATCAAGGATGCCTGGAAAAAACCCGGCTTCTCCGGCAAGGTCCAAAAGGTCTACCTGATCGGCGTGACCCGCAACGACAAGCTCCGCAAAATTTTCGAAGACACCCTGGCCTCACAGTTGCGGACACATGGCGTGACCGGCATTCCCAGCTACCCGGACCTGGTCATCAGCGGAAACATCGATCGCGAAACGCTGCGGGCCAAACTCCGCGCTCAGGGGAATGATACCGTGCTGGTCGCCCGCATGGCCGGCAAAGAGCAGCGGACAGGGGCGTTCTCTGCGGGGGAAGCCGGCTACGGGGTTGGCACTGCGCCGATTAACGCCTATTACGACGAGTACTTCAATGAAAGCGCCACCGTTGCCGTTGGTATGATTGCCGCAGGTCCTGCGGTCGTCACCGAGTTCGATGTGGTGAGCATCAGGGCCAACCTTTTCGACACGGAAACGGCACAGGTCATCTGGTCGGCTCTGACCGAGACTACGGCAGGAGACGATAACCGTGAGCAGCGGCTCCGCGAGTTCGCCACCTTGCTGGTAGCCAAGCTCAAGGAAGACGGATTGCTGTAGCGAATTCCGTTCGACGGGCCCGCCCTGCCCCGTGGAGGGACGATGCTGCGACTGTTCCATTCGATCTTCGGCGATGCCCCGGGAACGGACCACTATCCCGAATCGCTGGTCCGGGAGGCGACGGAACGGGCCGTGGACGGCACCGACCCCTGGCTGCGCGGCCTGTCGGGATACCGCCGCAAGCTGCGCCCCGCCGTGTTGCATGCCATTGACCACGTGGTCAGCCTGGTCGAGCAACTGGAGCCGCCCCTCGAACTGTCCCTCACCGGCTACGACCGTGACCCGCAGCTGCGATTGTTCTTCTACTCTGCCGGACAGTTGGCCGGGGTCCTCGAATCCGATCCGGCACTGGCCGAGTTCCGCCGCGAGGCCGCCCACACCGGGCAGGCGGCCTGGGCCCTGATGACCATGGATTGCGAACAGCGGCACAGCTTCGGGGTCGCCCTGTTTGGCGACACGCTGGTGCGTGACGTCCCCCAGGTTACCGTCGGCATGGCCAACCATCGCCTGGTCGATCCGACGGCCAATCTGGCCGAGACCCGGCGGCTTCTCAAGCGCCGGGCGTTCGACCACCTGCTGTCACTGGCGCTCGCCCGGATCGCCGCCACCAGAGACGTTCGCCAGGACATGCTGAACCACCGCACCTTGCTGCAGTCCAAGCTCGACTGTTTGCAGCGCGCCGACTGGGGATTCAGCGACCCGAGCCGCGCAGTGCCGCTGCCGGCTGCGGAACTGCAAGGCGAACTCGCCGATATTGAGCGGCAGCTGCTTGAGCTGGGCGGCGACGATCGCTACATCGAAAAGAACCTGGAGATCCTCGCCGGAATTCTGGCCGATGCGGAACATCAGTTGTGGAGCGAGCCGGTGGTGCTGATCGTCGACCGCATGGGGATCAAACGCGCCGCTGCCGGCGATGACGCCCCGGAGCTGCACCTGCAGGAGTTGCACAACGCAGCCGGCCGCCGGTTGATTGCCCGGCTGGTCAAAGTGCCGGCGACGGATTTCTCTCCGACCGGCTGAACGAACAGCACACCACAGGAGGACTGGGTATGGCAAAAGGAAGCTACCGATTGATCGCCGGCTGCACACTGTGGGGGCTGCTCGGGCTGTTCCTGGCAGGCGTGGCCCCGGCTCGTGCCGAAGCGGAGACGCCTCAGGCGGCGGCAGTTGCTGCGGAGAATCCGGCGGCCGAGGCTGGCGAGGACAGCGAAAACCTGCGCGACCCCGCGGCCATGGCCGAGCTGAAGCGTGCCACGACCTTCCTTGCCGGCCTGCCGCGTTTCCAGTTTTCAGCGATTGTGGCCTATGACGTGATCCAGGCAGACGGCCGGCGCCTGCAGTTCGAGAAACACGGGGAGGTCTATCTGCAGCGTCCCGACCGGTTCTCCGCCGACGTCCATCTCGATGACGGTCGTCATCGCCAGTTCTGGTATGACGGCAAAATCCTGAGCATTGCCGAGTATTCCAAAAAGCTGCACACCCAGAGCAAGGCGCCGCCGACCATCGACGGCATGCTCGACATGCTCGAGGGGGTGTTCAAGGATCCGATGCCATTGGCTGATCTCTTGTACAATGACCTTGGCCCGCTGGAAGAGCGCGCGCTGGAGGCCGACATCGTCGGCGACGCCATGGTCGATGGCCGCCCCTGTACCCATCTGGCCTTCCGCGGCGAAACCGTCGACTGGCAGATGTGGGTCGAGCAGGGAGATCGTCCGTTCATCCGCAAGGTTGCGGTTGCCTATCGCGAACAGCCCGGCATTCCGCAGTACGTGGCCTGGCTCGACGACTGGCAGACGCCGGAACAATTCAGTGACGATCGCTTCAAGTTCACGGTACCGGTGGATTCCCAGTGGATCGACCTGCTGTTGGCACCCCCGCAAGTCGACCCGGAAGGAGGCCAGCCATGAACTGGAGAATCTTTACCCTTCTTCTGGCCGGCTTCTGGTTGGCATCCCTGACCCTGGTGGAGATCGCCGAGGCTCGCGGCGGCGGACGTGGTGGCGGTGGAGGCCGTGGGGGTGGCGGTTTCTCCCGCGGGGGGGGTGGAAACTTCGGCTCGATCCGCAACAGTAGCGGCAGCAGCCGCAATTTCTCGCGCCCGTCGACACGGGATATGTCGCGCCCTTCGACGCGGGACATTTCCCGCCCGTCCGGAGGGCAAGTATCCGACCGCATGGCCACCCAGCGTCCTGCCGGCGGCGACCGTCTCGGCCAGGGGCTGCCCAGCCAGCTACCGGCCGCCGGCAGCGGTTCACGCCCTGCGGCCGGTCAGCAGCCGGCCCGTGACGGCAGCCGCCTCAGCCAGGGACAGCGACCGGGCCAGCTTCCCGCCGCCGGCAGCGGTGCCCGTCCGTCGCAGCAACCGGCCGGGTCGCGCGGCGAGAGACTGAACTCCTCACAGAAAGACCAGTTGCGGCAAAAATATGAGCAGAGCGGCGGCTTGAAGGCAAGTCAGCTCCCGAGCCGCGGAGGCGGGCAAAATCAACCAGACCGCGAACAAAACCAGCAGGGTCGCCAGGACCAGCGTGACCAGGCCCGCGAGGACTTCAACAGCAACCGCGACCAGGCCCGCGAAGACTGGCAGGACTATCGCAACCAGGTCCGCGATGATTGGCAGGACTGGTACGAAGACGAGTATCACGACCATTGGGATGACCACTGGTATTCGCCCTGGTGGTACGGCTACCCGGTGAGCACGGTGTCGTTCTCCTTCTACATGGACAACACACCGCCCTGCTCGAAGACCGTGGTCATCAACCAGGCGACCGGCCAGACCACCTACTACTATTGCAACTCCGTCTGGTACCAACCGGCCTACAATGCCGGCGAGGTCAAGTACATCGTCACCGCGCCACCCGCCGGTGCCGAACTGACCTCGATCCCCGATCCGTACAAGGTCACGGTCGGCGGTCAGGACTACTTCGTCAGCAACCACGTTTTCTACCAGAAGATCGCCCGCGACGGACAAACTCTCTACGTCACCGTTGACGCACCCCCGGGGGCGCGGGTACCGACCATCCCCGAATATGCGGTGGAAATCGAACACCAGGGGCGAAGCTACTATCGCTTCGACAAGATCTTCTACACGAAACAGGGAGATTTCTTCGTGGTGGTGAAAAATCCCGGGGTGTGATTCTCTGACGAGCCTACCCCACAATGCAACAGCAATCTCTCGGGGCAAAGCGTCCGAGAGATTGCATTTCGTCCGGAAGTCGAAATGTCGACCCAGGTGGGCAGACGGCCTGTGGTGGTTGCCTGATTTTTCTTGCCGGCAGCGGAGAACTGAATGCGCATGAATTTTGCTATGGATTGGCAGGATCAGGAATGACCGGCCGACCGGTTGTCGAAACAACCTCGGGTCGCCGCAAAATTTACCGGAAAAGGTTCAGCCACATGAAATTGATTGCGAAACTCCTCCTGATGAGCCTGCTTCTCTGCAGCATGCCGGTTTTCGCGGCCGATGGCGACTACGACTTCCCCTATGCCGATCCCCTGGTGGCAACCATCCTGGGCACGCCGACGGCGCAGAAGGCGCCCATGGTCACGGACATCCCCGTCAAGGTGCTCGACCTGACCATCTTCCCGGAGCGCAAGGTTCCCGACCTGTTCTGGTACAACGATCAGCTGCGCTGCTCGGTGGCCGTCCAGAGAGGCAAGGCGCCGCTGATCTTCGTGATCGCCGGGACCGGCGCCGGCTTCAACTCCGACAAGATGCTCGCCCTGCAGAACACCTTCTACCAGGCCGGCTTCCACGTGGTCAGCATCTCCTCCCCGACCCATGCTAACTTCATCGCTTCGGCCTCTGAACTGGGGGCGCCGGGGGTCATCAGGGACGACGCCAACGATCTTTACCGGGTCATGCAGAAGGTGATGGAGCAGCTCAAGGGCGATATCGAGGTCAGTGACTACTACCTGACCGGCTACAGCCTCGGCGGGTCACAGGCGGCGTTCGTCAGCCTGCTCGACGAGGAGTGGAAGCTCTTCAACTTCAAAAAAGTGCTGATGATCAACCCGTCGGTCAACTTGTACACGTCGGTCAACATCCTCGACCTCATGCTGGAGGACAACGTCCCGGGAGGCATCGAAAAGACCGAGGAAGCTTTGCGCCGGATTCTGGACAAGTTCGCCGCGATCTACAGCTCCGGCGATTTCGTCAAGTTCGACCATGAATTTCTTTACAATATCTACCGGGGGCTTCCGGAACCGCCCAAGGACGAGAATCTGGCGATGCTGATCGGCCTTTCTTTCCGCATCTCTTCCAGCAACATGATCTTCGCGTCGGATGTGATGACCAATGCCGGCTTCGTTGTGCCCAAAGGAATGGAACTTGACAACAGCGATTCGCTCAGCGATTACCAGCGGACCCTGATGCGCATCTCCTTCGTGAAGTACCTCGACGAGTTCCTGCTCCCCCTGGCCAGAGCCAGCAATCCGCAAATAACCCGCCAGGCGCTGGTCGACGGCGACAGCCTGGAATCGATCGAGAGCTACCTGCAGCGCGCGGAAAAGATCGGCGTACTGACCAACGCCGACGACATTATCCTGGCGCCCGGCGAGGTTGACTACCTAAAACAGCTGTTCGGCCGCCGTGCCACAATCTTCCCCAACGGGGGGCACTGCGGCAACATCGACCACCGCGCGGTGGCGGCGTCCCTGACCAACTACTTTGCCCGGCCCTGATGCTGACAGGAGGAGAAATCATGAAACGCATGCACTTCCTTTGGCTTCTGGCCGGCCTCGCCCTGCTCACCGGGTGCGCCGCCACGGTGCCGGCCGAGCGGGCCAAGTACACCCTCAGCGATTTCGAACAGCCGGGAGCGACCCGCCCGCTGGCGGTGTTCGACCCGTTCGAAACGGTGAACCGCGGGCTCTACCGGTTCAACTACAACTTCGATCGCTTCGTGTTCCTCCCCATCGTCAATACCTATGAGTTCATCCTGCCCAACTATGTGGAAGATCGAGTATCGAACTTCATGGACAACATCGGCGAATTTTACAACTTCACCAACGGCGCCCTGCAGCTCAAGCAGAAATCCGCCGGTATCACCCTCTCGCGCTTCCTGGTCAACAGTACGGTCGGCATTGCCGGCTTGTGGGACCCGGCCACACGCTGGGGGCTGCAGCGCCAGGATGAAGATTTCGGGCAGACCCTCGGCCACTACGGGGTCGGCAACGGTCCCTACCTTGTCCTGCCGATCTTTGGGCCGTCGAATCTGCGCGACACCACCGGACTGGTTGGCGACACCCTGGCCTTCAATGCGGTCGACCCGCTCAACTTCGACCACAACGAAGACTGGGAGCTCCCCTACCAGGGGGTCAAGGCGGTGGACACCCGGCATCGCCAGCCGTTCCGCTACTTCAAGAGCGGCTCGCCCTTCGAGTACGAACTGGTCCGGCTGCTCTACACCGAGAAGCGCAAGCTGCAGATCGCCAGGTAACCCTTGTGCGTTTTCCTGCCACTTCAATTGACGATTGCCGCCCGACAGATTAACCTTTAGCGTTATCCTCGAAATCTCCAGAAACGGAGCTGCCCGACATGACTTCAGCCCGCACCCCCTCGTTGACCTTGCTGTTGCAGCGCATACTGCTGGCTTCCCTGCTGATTCTGGCGGCCGGCCTTACCGGCTGCGACAAACCGGCTCCGCCGCCACCGCCGCCCGCCGAGGTGGTCGCCGTGAAGGTCGAACCGCAGACGGTGCCGGTGACCGTCCCGTTCGTAGCGCAGGTCGAGAGCTCCCACCAGGTTGATATT
>JBFYXI010000051.1:0-2803 GCA_041310635.1 Desulfuromonadaceae bacterium
GGGAGCAGCAGGAGCAGTTCCTTGAACCAGTTTTCCATGGTGGCGGCATCAATCCCGGTCGACGGCGAAACCAGCATGCCAGTGGTCGAACACGGTTACTTTCGCGGCACCGAAACGGCCGAGCCTGGCGCGAATCTCGGCGACGTCCCGCGGGCCGCCCGGGCCCTCGGGGGTTTTGGAGAAGAACAGGTCGGCGTAAGCGACGATCTGTTCTTCCAGGGACTCGGGGCGCATCTCCCGGCGTGGCAGCGGCAACTGCTGCCGGTCGATGTCGTCAATGCTCAGACCGACGCCGATGTGGCGTTCGCAGACCAGGGCGTGGCGCGGCAGACCGGCCGCGCGCAGCAGTTCGGCGCCGAGGACGCCGTGGGCCAGGTACGGGGCGTCACCGAAGCAGCCGAGGCGAGGCGTGCGCGTCAGGACGATGCCGATGTCGTGCAGCCAGGCGGCTTCGCTGACCAGGGCGGCATCGACCGCCTGGCTGCGGCCGACCCGGGCGGCGACCGCGGTGGCCAGGCCGGCAACCTCGCGGCCATGGGCAAGCATGACGCGATGGGCCAGGGTACCCGGGGGATAGTGCTGTTCGATCAGTCTCAGCGGATTCATGGTGGTGAAATGATCATAACATTATAAACGGCTTGGCGGCGGGGCGACAGGGTTTTCGGCGGCGGGCGGCACCGCCCTCAGGAACGCCAGAGCCAGGGGGGCAAGCAGACCGGCCAGCACACCCAGCAGCACCAGAAAAGTCGCGGCCAGCCCGGCCCGGTCGGCCATGGCTCCAACTGCCGGGGCGGCGGCGACGAAGCCGAGGCGGAACAACAGTGACTTCAGGGAGAGAATGCTGGCACGTTGGCTGCGGCTGCTGCGCTGCTGGAGGTGCAGGCGCAGCAGCGGCCCCTGCAGGCCGCGCATCAGCGTGAGGAGGAAATACCAGGCAAAGCCCCATATCGCGTCAGTGGCCGCCAGCCCCAGGTAGCCGGCGGCCACCAGCAGCAGGCACAGCCAGATCACCCCGCGGGTGCCGAGATGGAAGTGGGCGCGGGCGCTGAGCACCGAGCCGAGGGACACACTGAGGTTGGCGGCGGCCCAGACCGGACCAAACCAGGGGAGCGGCACACCATGCTCCTGCATGTACGGTTGGATCAGCCACACCGGGAAGAACGAGGCCAGGCCAAGCACGGCGCCGAGCAGCAGGGTCCAGCGAAGGGCCGGCACCGTAACCAGGGCTCTCTTGGCAATCTCCCGGGCCTCCCTCCAGTGGGAAACGACCGGCTCCGGCAGCTGCGCCGCCGGTTCCCGCAGGCGTTTGCAGATCAGCCAGGCGACGCTCCACACCGCCACCTGCAGCAGGAACGGCAGCAGCGGCAGCCAGGCATAGAGCACCCCGGCACCGATCGCCCCGGCGGCTTCGCCGCCTTGCGCCCAGGCGGTCATCCGCCCGTCATGGTGCAGATATTCTTCTTCGCGCCCCTGGCTGCGCAGCGTCTCGAACAGCAGGGCGCTGTCGGCTCCGCTGACGAAGGCATAGGAGATGCCGAGCAGGATCTCGGCGAGCATGACGGTCAGGAAATCCCCGGCCAGGGTATAGATCAGCCAACCGGAGATGCCGAGCAGGGAGGCGAGCAGCAGGGAAAAACGGTAGCCGAGGCGGTCGCTCAGGTAGCCGGAGGGGTACTCCATGACCACGGTGGCCACCGAGAAGATCGCCTGCAGCAGGAGGATCTCGCTGAGGGTCAGGCCGATCTGGTCTTTCCAGAACAGGGTGATGATGGCCATCGGGAAGAGGGCCATCTTGAGAAAGGCGAAGATGTTGAGGAGGGGGAGATTTTGGGTTGCTGGTTGCTGGTCTTTGGTCACAAGTTCAGACTTTTTGTTGATTGTTCGCTGGGCACCAGTAACCAGTAACCAGCAACCGGTTTATGTCCAATAGATGCACGCCGCGGGGCAACTGTCCATGGCCTGTTCGATCTTCGCCTCCGAGGCGCCGGCCGGATTGTAGACTTCCGACTTGTGGTCATGACCATGGCTGTGGGTGTGCTGCTCGCACCCGCTCATGCGAAAGACTTCCGGACAGATCTGGGTACACACTTCGCAGCCGATACAGCAATCGGCGTCCACTGCCGGCACACGGGCCATGATCGAACCTCCGCGGGGATGATGATGAATCATAACAGGAGCTGCCGTTGAAAACCAGTCGTTGTTGATGTTTGCGTCGACAGCCCGGGGGCCTTATACTGTGCCCCATCATGGCGACCAACAACGGGCTGCGCACCGAAATCGTCATCAGTACCGTCCTGCTCCTCGGGGCGGCCCTTTTGTTCGCCGGGTTTTTGCTGATCAAGCTGACCGAGCAGGAACTGCTCGACGAACGGCGGCTCGCCCTGCAACGGACCGCCCGACTGGTGGTTGCGACCGATCCCGCCCCGGCGGACTTGCCCGACCTGCTCCTTCCCCTGACCCGTGACGGCGAACTGGTGGCCTGGCGGCTGTTTGCCGCCGACCTCGCACCCCTGGCGACTTTCTCCCTGACGGAGGACACCCTGTCCGGGGAGCCGCCGCCGGCGCCCTTCGAAGCCGGCGGCATCGGCGAAGCCCTGAATTACTCCTCGGCGTGGAACCCGTTCAGCCCTGCCCCGGCCACCTATCTCGACCTTGCCGTGCGCACCGCTGCCGAATCCGGTGCCATCCTGCAGCTGCGCTTTTCGCTAGGCTCGCTGGTGGCCAAGGTGCACCGGGCCCAGCGGCTGATGCTGGTCTACGTGGTGCTGTACGGTACGGTGCTGAGCATGTTCGGCATTTATGT
>JBFYXI010000054.1:0-8947 GCA_041310635.1 Desulfuromonadaceae bacterium
GCTGGCGCCGGCCATGAAGATCCACGACTGGAGATCGCGCCGGTTCGCCTCCCGTCCGCCGCAGACCTTGATCGGCGTGGTCGGGAGACAAAAACGGCACAGGGCAACTGACCGCAGGCAGTCCATCGGCGTCAGCTGCCGGCATCCTGCCAGCGGGGTCCCGGCGATGGGGTTGAGGAAATTGAGCGGGACCGAGTCCACGGCCAGTTCTCTCAGGGTTGCGGCCAGTTCGATGCGCTGCTCCGGAGATTCGCCGAGCCCCAGGATCCCCCCGCAGCAGACTTTCATGCCGGCCGACTTGGCGAGGCGCACCGTAGTGACATCTTCCTCGTAGTCGTGAGTCGTACAGATTCGCGGAAAATAAGAACGCGCTGTCTCCAGGTTGTGGTGATAGGTGACGCAACCGGCCTCGGCCAGGGCGTGGGCCGTTGCCGTGTCGAGCATGCCCAGCGAAGCAGACGGCTCGATCGCGCAGCGTTCCCGGATCTCCCTGATGGCGGCGACTACCGTGTCCAGTTCAGGGCCGGAGTGCAGACGCGTGCCGCTGGTGACGATGCCGTAGCAGTGGGACCCGTCTGCCTGGCTTTGCAAGGCCCCGGCGACAATTTCCTCGCGGCTTTTCAGGGGGAAAACCGGGGCGTCGGTTTGGTAATGCCCCGATTGTGCGCAAAAGCTGCAATTTTCAGGGCAGCGCCCCGACTTGGCATTGATGATCGAGCAGAGGGCCACCCGATTGCCAAAGGCCGTCTCCTTCAGGAAGTGGGCCCCCGCCAGATAGGCCGTGAAATCCGCGCCTCGCGCCGTAAGGATGGCCAGAGCCTGGTTTATGGTCGGCGGCGTGCCGGCGAGTACCTGGTCGGCCAGGCGAAATGCTTGATGAGACATGACGAACACCTCTTGCTGATCGGATGGGGAATTATTGGCAAGACGACGTCAATTGTCAACCTCTGCGGCGATCTTGGTTGACGACTCCCTTCTCCAGGGCCGCCGATCAGCCGGGCCATTGACATTTACCTTCCTCGATGTGTATAGAACATTATCTCATTTTGTAACGGAAGATCGATGGTTCGCAAACTCATCGGCATAAAGCTTAAATCCATCCGCTTGCAGAGAGACTCGACCATTCAGGAGCTTGCTGCCAGCTCCAAGGTTTCGGCCAACATGATCTCGCGGATAGAACGAGGTCTTACCACGCCTTCAGTAGATATCCTGATGAAGCTGGCCACCGCATTCGGCAAGAGCATCAGCTACTTCATGGAGGAGGCGGAAAAGGATTCGACCACTGTCCTGACGCGACACGGTGAAGGTCGCCCCGTCTTCTTTTTCGAGGATAAGCACCAGATCGCCAGCTTGACCCAGGGCTTCCGCGACCCCGGGTTCAGCGTGTTCATCGACACCCTGGAGAAGGGTTGCGCCAGCGGTGCCGGGGGGATGGTGCAATCGGGGGAAGAGTTTGCCTACCTTCTTGAGGGGCACCTGGAATTCATTGTCGACGGTGAATTTTATGAACTTCATGCTGGCGATGCGATCATCTTCAAGGCTTCCCAGCCGCATCGCTGGCGAAATCTACATGATGGCCGGACCCGGGTGCTCTGGGTGGTATCGCCGGCGCCACATCTCAAGTGAGCGTGTCATGAAACTCAAGAAAATCGTCGGCAGAAAACTCAAAGCGATCCGCCTCAAGCATGATTTGACCATCCAGGAGCTGGCGACCAGGTCAGGGGTGTCGTCAAATATGATCTCCCGGATCGAACGCGGCCTGACCATCCCGTCCGTGCAAATTCTCATGAAGCTCGCCGAGGTATTTCAGAAGAGCCTCGACTATTTTGTCGAGGAAGTGACCACGACCCACGAAGTGGTTTTTTCTTCACCGGGTCAGCGCGATACCACGGTTTACGACGATGAACATAATATGCATACCGAATCGTTCACATCCGGCTTGCGCGATCCCCAGTTCATGTCGTTTATCTGCATCGTTCCGCGAGGAGGGAGCAGCGGCCGTCAGCAGATGTATCATCCCGGCGACGAATTGCTCGTTCTCATGGAGGGGCAGCTCGAGGTGACCATTGCCGGTGAGCGCTATCTGCTTGAGCCCGGCGACAGTTTGTCCTTCAAGTCGCACCTGCCGCACCGCTGGGATAATGTCGGTGACGGTGATGCCCGGGTCATCTGGACCCTTTCGCCTTTCACCACCATTTAACGGGTTTTGTGCGAGCAACCGGCATCTCTGTGCTTGACAGCAGTTAAGGCTCCGGTATTATTCAAATTGTGAGTTTTGTCGCAGCTGCCGCGCAGGAGCGTGTCGGATAAACCCGGAATTCAGTTCCCTGAGGCAGCTGAGATGGCTTTATGACAATCTCGGGAGGATGGTATGAATAAATCGGAGCTGGTCGAAGCCCTTGCCAATGAAAACGGACTGACTTATAAAAAGGCCGAGGAGATCGTCAATCTGATCTTCGATGCGATGTCCGAAACACTGATTTCCGGCGGCCGCATTGAAATTCGCGGTTTTGGCAGTTTTGTCGTCAAGGAGTACAAGTCATACATGGGGCGCAACCCCAAGACCGGCGAAGTCATCAAGGTGCGCCCGAAGCGGCTGCCGTTTTTCAAGGTTGGCAAGGAGTTGCGTGAACGGGTCAACCAGCCCCGCCGCCCTTGAAGTCTTCTTTGCGATACCGCAGGCAAATCCCGGGGACCTTGGCTGTTCCCCGGGATTTTTTGCTCGCTTTTGCGGAAAAACTATTGTTTTTATAGAGACAGTTCGGCACCATCGTGCCGACATGACCGGGCGAAGAGATGGGTGCATGATCCTCCCGTATCGCGGTGTGCTGCCCAGGCTGTCCCCCACGGCCTTCGTGGCGCCTACGGCCACCGTCATCGGCGATGTGCAGGTAGACGATGAGGCGGGTATCTGGTTTGGCGTGGTGCTGCGCGGCGACGTCAACCACATACGCGTGGGCCGGCGTACCAATCTGCAGGACGGAACGATCGTCCACGTGACCAGTGGCACGCACCCGACCGAGATCGGCAATGGCGTCACCGTCGGTCATGGCGTCAGGCTGCATGGTTGCACGATTGGCGACGGTTGCCTGATCGGCATCGGCGCCATCGTTCTCGATGGCGCCGTGATTGGCGAGTCATCGGTGGTGGCGGCCGGCACCCTGGTCGTGCCGGGAATGGTCGTGCCGCCCCGCACCCTGGTCGTGGGCAGCCCCGGCAAAGTCAAGCGCGCCCTGACCGATGAAGAGGGTGCGCAGCTGCGCGCCCTGGCCGACAGATATGTGGCTTACCGTCTCGATTATCTTTAGAAATTCAGTGCAGCGGCAAGGCAGCGGGAACGGTTTACCGCTGCGCCGGCAGACGCTGCCAGCGGACGAGAGGCTCCCGTCATGATCAAAGCAGCGTCGTTCGACCCTATCCGCGGAAGCGTCATGCTCCAGGGCATGAGCGATGCGGAACTCGCTCGGCTGGCCGCCGTTTGCGAGGAACGCATGATGGCCGAGGGGATGACGGTTTTTATCGAGAACATGCCCGGAGAATCGCTGTTCCTGATTCGTCGCGGGACGATCAGGATTTCCAAAATGTTTGCCGAAGGCAACGAGAAGACCCTGATTGTGCTCGGCCCCGAGGACATTTTCGGTGAAATGGCGGTCATCGACGGTCTGCC
Organism: Desulfuromonadaceae bacterium; assembly: GCA_041310635.1. Lineage (GTDB taxonomy): Bacteria > Desulfobacterota > Desulfuromonadia > Desulfuromonadales > BM103 > VAUL01. The sequence continues at coordinate 3,668 of JBFYXI010000054.1, forward strand.
GCGCGCGGCGACTGCGCGAGTCGCTGAAGATGCCGAACTGATCAGTCTGAACAAAAAAGATTTCGCCCGACTGGGCAAGGAAGAACCGGCCCTGGCGCTGAAGTTGGTGATGAATATCGTCGGTGTGTTCAGCAGGCGGGTTCGTGAAGCCAACGACGAATATCGCGACATGCTGAACTGGTCGTTGTCGGAGGAATAACCCCGCGCCTCCCGGCGCGGCGACTTTCACCACGTTCCCACTCCTTACCGAACCGGCCGCTGTGCCGCAGTGCCAACCTTAGCTTTTCCGGAATGTTTATCGATGCCTGCTTTCCTGGCCAACCAGTCTTTTCTCTTCGGTCTGCTCGGCGGTCTCGGCCTGTTCCTGTACGGCATGAAAATCATGTCGGAGGGGCTGCAGAAGATCGCTGGCGAGCGGATGCGCCGCATCCTCGGCGCGTTGACCGACAACCGCCTGATCGGCATGCTGGTTGGCATGTCGATGACGGCACTGATGCAGTCATCGACCGCCACCACGGTCATGGTGGTCGGTTTTGTCAACGCCGGCCTGATGTCATTGATGCAGGCGATCGGGGTGGTTATCGGTGCCAACGTCGGCACCACGGTGACGGCGCAGCTGATCGCCTTCAATGTCGCCAAATACGCGCTGCCAGCGATCGGCGTCGGGGCGGGACTGCGGCTCTTCGCCAAACAGCCGCGCTGGCAGCACACCGGGGAGATCATCCTCGGCTTCGGCTTGATTTTTCTCGGCCTGGCCCTGATGAAGGGGGCCTTCGAGCCCCTGCGCGGCAACCAGGAGTTCCAGCAGCTGTTTCTGGCGGTGGGTGACAATCCGTTGCTGGGGGTCGCCATCGGTGCGGCGATGACCATGGTTGTGCAGAGCAGCAGTGCCACTATCGGCCTGACCATTGCCATGGCCACCAGCGGGCTGCTCAGCTATGAAGCCAGCGTTGCCCTGATTCTTGGCGAAAATATCGGTACCACCCTGACCGCCAACCTGGCCGCTCTCAACACCAGCCTCGCCGCCCGCCGGGCGGCCCTTGCGCACATGCTGTTCAACGTCATCGGCGTCTGCATCATGCTGCTCGGTTTTTCCTGGTTTACTGCCGTGGTTACCTCGGTCTCCCCCGGCGATCCCGAGTTTGTCATCAGCAGCAGTGAGCAGGTCGAACAGCTGGGGGGGGTGGTCGGCGACAAACCGTTCATGGCCAGACACATCGCCAATGCCCACACCCTGTTCAACGTCCTCAACGCTTTGATTTTTCTGCCGCTGGTCGGTCCTCTGGCGCGCCTGACCGCCTTGCTGATACCCGGCAGGGAAGAGTCTCGCGAATTCCATCTCAAATATATCGATGCCCGGGTGCTGAACACGCCGCCGATCGCCATGGCCCAGGCCCGGGCGGAAACCATCCGCATGCTGCGGCTGACCGGTGAAGTGGTCGAGGAAGCCTTGGGCATGCTGCATGACCAGAAGCTCCGTCGGCTAGAGTCTCTGCAGAAGAAAGAAGACTTGGTCGATGTGCTGCAACGAGAGATCACCGACTTCCTGGTGACTCTTTCTCAGCAGTCAATTACCGAGGAGACCTCCCGCGAGGTCTCGGTGCTGATGCATGTGGTCAACGATCTGGAGCGCATCGGTGACCACTGCATCCACCTGGGACGGCTGGTCAAGCGCAAGCACGAGCAGCGCATCGAATTTTCCGACCCGGCCCGCCGCGGTCTGGCCGACATGTCCGAGCTGGTGGGCAACTTCTTCACCCTGACTGCGGCATCGATGGCCACCGATGAGCGGTTGGCCATCAAACAGGCCCAGGAGATGGAAGATGCTATCGACCGGAGCGAGGAAACCTTGCGCAACCATCATATCGCCCGGCTGAATACCGGCGAATGCACCGTAAGTTCCGGGCTGGTTTATATCGATCTGCTGCACAATCTGGAAAAAATCGGTGATCATACCTACAAGCTCGCCAAGATGTTTGCGGAAAAATCCTGAAATTCTGCATCTGCAGCCGCGTTGAGGGGTTGTTTGACTTCATCGAGTCGATAGTTTAGATTTCTTATTTTGGCGGTTTTTTGTCCGTTTTCTAAAACCTCAAATTTACAAAATATTTCAGGATAATTATGACAAAGTCGATTTTGTCCGGCAACGAGGCGATCGCCCGGGGTGCCTTCGAGGCCGGGGTGCTGGTCGCCAGCGCCTATCCCGGCACGCCGTCCACGGAAATTCTCGAGAACATCGTACGCTATCCGGAGATCGACGCCTCCTGGGCACCCAATGAGAAGGTGGCCCTGGAAGTGGCCATCGGCGCATCTTTCGGCGGCGGGCGCGCCATTGCCTGCATGAAGCATGTCGGCGTCAACGTCGCGGCCGATCCGCTCTTTACCCTGTCCTATACCGGAGTGCGTGGCGGTCTGGTGCTGGTCGTCGCCGATGATCCCGAGATGCATTCCTCGCAGAACGAGCAGGACAGCCGCAACTACGCCAAGTTCGCCAAACTGCCGATGCTGGAACCGGCCGATTCCCGGGAGTGCAAGGACTTCACCCGGCTGGCCTTCGAGCTCTCCGAGCAGTTCGACACTCCGGTGATGCTGCGCAGCTGCACCCGCATCTCGCACGGCAAGTCGATTGTCGAACTGGGCGAGCGGGTGACCGGCCTACCGGCGCCAAAGCTGGTCAAGGACGCCGCCAAACTGGTCATGCTCCCAGGCAACGCCCGGGTGCGCCACCCGCTGGTGGAGCAGCGCATTACCGATCTGACGGCCCATGGCGCCACCCTGGACATCAACCGCATGGAGATGCGCTCGGCAAAGGTCGGCGTGATCTGCGCCGGGGTGGTCTACCACTACGTGCGCGAGGTCTTGCCGGAGGCTTCGGTGCTCAAGCTCGGCATGGTCTATCCCCTGCCGCACGCGCTGATCCGCGAGTTTGCCGCCAGGGTCGAGCGCCTGCTGGTCATCGAGGAGCTCGATCCGTTCATCGAGGAGCAGGTAAGGGCCATGGGGATCGCCGTCTCCGGCAAGGAGTTCGTGCCGTTGTGCGGCGAACTCTCTCCGGGACGTCTGCGCGCCGCCCTCGCCAGGGCCGGCCTCGTCACGGCGCCCCCCCCGGCGGAAGCGCCGGCAGCCGAGCCGCTCCCCCCCCGGCCGCCCAACATGTGCCCGGGATGCCCCCATCGCGGTCTCTTCTACACCCTGAACCGGCTCAACGCCTACGTGACCGGCGATATCGGCTGCTACACCCTCGGCTTCATGCCGCCGCTCAATGCCATGGACACCTGCGTGTGCATGGGGGCGGCAATCAGCAACGCCTCGGGGATCGTGCGGGTGCTCCCCCCTGAGGAGCAGCGCCGCGTGGTCGGGGTGATCGGCGATTCGACGTTTTTGCACACCGGGGTCAACTCCCTCATGGAGATGGCCTACAACAAGGTGCCGACGACCATCGTCATTCTTGACAACCGCATCACCGCCATGACCGGTCGCCAGGAGAATCCGACCTCCGGTTTCACTCTGAAGGGTGAGGAAGCCCCCCAGGTCGACCTGGCCGATCTGTGCCGGGTGCTTGGAGTCAAGCATGTGCGGACCGTCGACCCCAACGACCTGACTGCGACGCGCAAGGTCATGGAAGAGGAGATGGCCCGTCCGGAGCCGTCGGTGGTGATCACCAATCGCCCGTGCTGCCTGATCAAGGATCCGGCCCGCTTCACTCCGGGGCCCCCCCTGAGCATCGACCCGGCAGCCTGCACCGGCTGCAAGGCCTGTTTGCGCCTGGGTTGTCCGGCCATCGAGTGGCTGCCCGACCCTGATGGCAAGAAGGGGAAAGCCCGCATCGACTCCCTGCTCTGCAACGGCTGCACCGTCTGCCGGCAGCTGTGCAAATTCGACGCGATCAATTAGGACCGCAAAGAGGAGAAGCTGAATCCATCACCAAGACACCAGGAAGATTTTTTGGGCTTTTGATTCTCTTGGTGAACTTGGTGCCCTGGTGATGAGAGATTTTGCGAAACTATCCATCAGAACGGGTACATACGATGAATGACATTACCAACATTCTTTTGGTCGGCGTCGGCGGACAGGGGATTCTCCTCGCCTCGGAGATCCTCGCCGAAGCCTTCATGCTGGCCGGCTTCGACGTGAAGAAGAGCGAGATTCACGGCATGTCGCAACGCGGCGGGAGCGTCGTCTCCCATGTGCGTTTCGGTCACGAGGTGCCATCGCCGACGGTTCCCGAAGGGGAGGGGGACATCCTCTTCGGCTTCGAGCTGCTCGAGACCTACCGCTACCTCTCCCTGCTGCGTCCCGGCGCCAAGGTCGTTGCCAACGACTACCGGATCGCTCCGCCATCCGTGCTCCTCGGCCAGAACAGCTATCCTGAAGATCTTCCCGCACGCATCCGCAAGCGTTTTCCCGACTTTCTCCTGGTTGACGGCATTGCCCTGGCTCAGGAGGCTGGCGACGTGCGTGCCGCCAACACCGCCCTGCTCGGCGCCGTTTCCAGGCGCCTGCAGATCGACGCCGAAATCTGGCAGCAGGCGCTGACCAACATGGTGCCGGCGAAAGTTCTCGCTATCAACCGGAAGGCATTTGCTCTCGGCAGCGCCCTCTAGGGAGACGTCAGATGACCTGTTATTTTCACGAGGAATTCGAAACCATGCCGCGCGCGGCGCTTGAGGCGATCCAGCTCAAGCGCCTGCAGACGACCGTGGCTCGGGTCTTCGAGAAAGTGCCGTTTTACCGCCGGACCCTCACCGCGGCGGGGGTCCGCCCGGATCAGATCAAGAGCCTCGCCGACCTGCAACGGCTCCCTTTCACCGTCAAGCAGGACATGCGCGACGCCTACCCGTACCACCTGTTCGCCGCGCCGATGGATGAAATCGTCCGCATCCATGCCTCCAGCGGCACCACCGGCAAACCCACAGTGGTTGGTTACACCCGCAAGGACGTCGAGAATTGGGCCGAGCTGATGGCGCGCACCTTCGTCGCCACCGGGGTTCTCGGCGCCCTTTAGGCCGCCGCACGGCTGGGCGCCTCGGTGATCCCGATTTCCGGCGGCAACACCGCGCGCCAGCTGATGATCATGCAGGATTTCGGTTCCAGGGTGCTGACATGCACGCAGTCCTACTAGCTGTACATTGCCGAGGAGGCCCGCGAGGCCGGGATCGACTTCCGCGTCCTCAAGCTGCGCGTCGGCATCTTCGGTGCCGAGCCGTGGTCCGAGGACATGCGCGCCGATATCGAGAACAAGCTCAACCTGCATGCCCTGGACATCTACGGCCTCTCCGA
>JBFYXI010000067.1:0-4341 GCA_041310635.1 Desulfuromonadaceae bacterium
GGTAGGGGCGGTTCGCGAACCGCCCCTACAATGTATTTTGACGAGAGAACAGGAATTCCCTTGGCCAAGCGCGACTATTACGAGATTCTCGGCGTCAACCGCAACGCCAGCGAAACCGAGATCAAGAAGGCCTACCGCAAGCTGGCGATTCAGTGCCATCCGGACAAGAACCCGGGCGACAAAGCGGCTGAGGAGCGCTTCAAGGAGCTGTCAGAGGCCTACGCGGTGCTCGCCGATGACCAGAAGCGCGCGCTCTACGACCAGTACGGCCACGCCGGCATCGAGCAGAGCGGCGGCTTCGGCTACTCTTCCGGGGGCTTCGGCGGAACTCCCTTTGAGGATCTGTTCGGTGACATCTTTGGCGACATCTTCGGGACCGGCCGGCGTGGCGGGCGGGGACGGCGCGGCGACGACCTGCGCTACAATCTGACAATCAGCTTCGAGGAAGCCGCCTTCGGCCTGGAAACCAAAATCCAGGTGCCGCGCCACCAGAGCTGCAGTCACTGTCAGGGCAGCGGCGCCAGGGCCGGCACGACTCCCCAGACCTGCGCCAGCTGTCGCGGCAGCGGCCAGGTCCGCTTCCAGCAAGGCTTCTTTTCCCTGACTCGCCCCTGCCCCGACTGCGGCGGCGAAGGCAAGATCATCAAGGACCCGTGCCCGGATTGCCGCGGCTCCGGGTTGACCCGCAGCAAGAAGACCCTCTCTCTGAAGATCCCTGCCGGGGTGGAAACCGGCAACCGCCTGAAGCTTTCGGGCGAAGGCGAGGCCGGTGCCCATGGCGCCCCCCCCGGTGATCTCTACGTGGTGATCACCGTCAGCGAGCATCCGATCTTTCGTCGCGAAGGGCAGGACGTCATTTGTGAGGTGCCGATCTCCTTCCCGCAGGCGGCCCTCGGTTGCGATATCGACGTGCCGACGCTCGATGGCAAGGTGCGCTTGAAGGTTCCTGCCGGCACCCAGGGGGGCAAAGTGTTCAAACTTGGCGGCAAGGGGATTCCGGTCCTGCAGGGGTATGGACGCGGTGACCAGCTGGTCGTGGTCAGGGTCGAGACGCCGATCCGCCTGACGGCGCGGCAGAAGGCGCTGCTCGAGGAGTTTTCCCGCGAAGGCGGCGAGGAGGTGCATCCGCTCGGGAAGGGCTTCCTCGACAAGGTCAAGGAACTGTTCGGTTGATCTGTCGCTTGTTGGTCCTGCGGAGTTGCCGGCGGCCGCTTACCTGTCCCCTTGTCAGACTCTCCGGCAGCCCTCTGCCGTGTCCGCAATGCTGAAAATCTGCGAATTATCGGCGTTTTCCTTGACCTGGTCGATTCCCTGTGTTATCTTTGAAACTTCCCGCTTACGATGGGAGGAAGGTCTATGTTCAAGGTAGGTGATCAGGCTGTGTATCCCGCCCAGGGCGTCGGCGTCGTCGAAGCCATCGAAACCAGACAGCTCTGCGGCCAGACTCAAGACTTCTACATCCTGCGCATCATCGACAACGATATGACGATCATGGTGCCGGTGGCCAACGCCCGCCAGGTTGGTCTGCGGCGTCTGATCAGCCGGGAAAGCATCCCGTCGGTCTACGATCTGCTCGGTGAAAAGCGCGTCGGCAGCCTGACTATTTCGTCATGGAGCCGCCGGCAGCGCGAATACCACGAAAAGATCAAGACCAACAATCCTCTCGAAGTCGCTCACGTCCTGCGTGAACTCTACCTGATCCGCGAGGCCAAGGAACTGTCCTACGGCGAGAAAAAGGTGCTTGACCTCGCCCGTCGACTGCTGGTCAAGGAACTGGCTCTGGCCGAGGGGGTCGCCGAAGAGGCGGTTTGCCGCCGCCTCGAGACGGTGGTGGTCAACTAAGCTGTTGCGGTTCTGCTGCAAGGACCAGGTGCCCCCGGCGCCTGGTCCTTTTTTTCTCCTTTCTTTAATTGTTTCAAGTCCTTATAATCAATTTCCAAGAATTTGCCCGGATGGAACCCCGCTTATGGCCGTACATGCTCTGATTCCTGCCGCCGGCAGTGGCCGCCGCATGGGTGCCGACGGCAACAAGCAATATCTGCCCCTTGGCGACCGGCCGATTTTGGCACACACCCTGGCACGACTGGCGGCGTTGGAAGCCATCGATGGGCTCCACGTCATCGTCCCGGCCGACGAATGCCGGTACTGTCGCGATGAAATAGTGGACCGCTTCGCGCTGAGCAAGATCTGCGGCGTGGTCGCCGGTGGCGCGGAACGTCAGGATTCGGTGCGCCATGGTCTGGCTGCGTGCGGCGCGGCCGACGACGATCTGGTGCTGATCCATGACGGGGTGCGGCCGTTTTTCCCGGCAGCACAGATCGCCCCCCTGCTGGCGGCGGCTGCGGTCGTGGGCGCCGCCCTGCTGGCCGTCCCGGCCCAGGACACCATCAAGGAGGTGGCTGACGGCCGGGTGGTGAAGACTCTCGACCGCAGTCGTCTCTGGCAGGTGCAGACCCCGCAGGCGTTCCGTTGCGCGGTGATCCGCGCGGCCCACGCCCGCGCCCGGGAAGCCGGCCATGCCGGCACCGACGATGCCGCCCTGATCGAGTGGTGCGGCTGGCCGGTGGCAGTGCTCCCCGGCAGCCCGTTCAACTTCAAACTAACCACGCCGGCCGATCTCGCCCTGGCCCGGGCACTGCTGGCGGCGGGGATAGTGGAGGGATGCTGATGCGCATCGGCCACGGTTTCGACGTCCATCGACTGGTTGCCGACCGCCCGTTGGTCCTTGGCGGGGTGACGGTTCCCTGGCATCTCGGCCTGCTCGGCCATTCCGATGCCGACGTGCTGCTGCATGCCATCTGCGACGCCATGCTCGGCGCGCTGGGCCTCGGCGACATCGGCAAGCACTTTCCCGACACCGATTCCGCCTATAAGGGGATCGACAGCACCCGTCTGCTGGCGCGGGTGGTCGCCCTGGCCGCGGCGCGCGGCTGGCAAGTCGGCAATCTCGATGCCACGGTAGTGGCCCAGCAGCCCAAACTGGCGCCGCATATCCCCGCCATGGTCGCACGCATCGCCGAAGTCTGCCGGGTCGAAGTCGAACGCATCAACGTCAAGGCCACCACCACCGAGCAGCTTGGCTACACCGGCCGTGGCGAGGGGATCGCCGCCTACGCCGTGGTGATGATGGAGCGTTCAGTGGGTCAAGTTTGAATGATCTCGGCGAAAAAACTTTTCATCACCAAGGCACCAAGAGCACCAAGGCAGTCAAAAGGCAAGGTTACGGATTTTTATTGGTGTCCTTGGGGTCTTGGTGGTTGATGTTCAGGTCTTGACAAATGTCGGTCAGCATCCCTTCGAAGGGCATTCCCAGATGATGGAAACAGTTGCCACGATAACAGCCAACTTCATTCGCAACATCATCGACCAGGATCTGGCCAACGGCAGACACCAGACGGTGATCACCCGCTTTCCGCCGGAACCGAACGGCTACCTGCACATCGGCCACGCCAAGTCGATCTGCCTCAATTTCGGCCTTGCCGCCCATTACGGCGGACGCTGCCACCTGCGCTTCGACGACACCAACCCGGTCAAGGAGGAACAGGAATACATCGATGCCATCAAGACCGATGTGCGCTGGCTCGGCTTCGGTTGGGGGGTGCATGAGTACTACGCCTCCGACTATTTCGCCACGCTGTACGGCTACGCCGAGCGGCTGGTCGCCAAGGGGCTGGCCTATGTCTGTGACCTGAGTGCCGAACAGATTCGCGAGTACCGCGGTACCCTGACCGAGCCGGGGCGGCAGAGTCCCTACCGCGACCGGTCGGTGGCCGACAACCTCGACCTGCTGCGGCGCATGCGCGCCGGCGAGTTTGCCGACGGGGCGCGCGTCCTGCGGGCCAAAATCGATATGGCCTCGCCCAACCTCAACCTGCGCGACCCGGTACTCTACCGCATCCTTCATGCCAGCCACCACCGTACCGGCGACGCCTGGTGCCTCTATCCGATGTACGACTTCGCCCATGGCCAGTCCGACTCGATCGAGGCGATCACCCACTCGATCTGCACTCTCGAGTTCGAGGCCCACCGGCCCCTGTACGACTGGCTGTGCGACGCCCTGGAGATTTACCACCCGCAGCAGATCGAATTCGCCCGTCTGAACCTGACCTACACGGTGATGAGCAAGCGGCGGCTGCTGGAACTGGTCAACGAGGGGCATGTCGCCGGGTGGGATGATCCGCGCATGCCGACCCTCTCGGGGATGCGCCGGCGCGGCTACCCGGCGGCGGCGATTCGCACCTTCTGCGAGCGGATTGGTGTGGGCAAAAGCGACAGCATCATCGATATGAGCGTCCTTGAAGATTGCGTGCGCGAGGAGCTTGACGGCACGACGCCGCGGGC
>JBFYXI010000116.1:0-9910 GCA_041310635.1 Desulfuromonadaceae bacterium
CCGCGCATTCGTGAAAACCACCGCCGCACCCCTCGGCGGGAGGAAATGGTCCGCGTTTGACCAGGGTCTGGCCCTGCTCGGTTTCGATCCCGGGGGAGAGGATGAGTGAGCCGTTTTCCGGTTCGCGCGAGGGGGTCTGCCAATGGGTCACCCCGCTGACCGAATGGCAGACATCACAGGAGACTCCTTGCAGAGCCATCGATGAGAGCCCCGCCAGGCCTGGGCCTTTAATCTCGCCGGTCACCACTCCGACCGGAGAGTGGCAGCCCTCGCACTGGCGTGAAATTTCGTGGCCGACCGCCTTTACGGCCTTGACCAGCTCCCCTTGATAGATCGGATCTTTGAAGGCCATGCTGTGGACCGAGCCGTTCCACTCGCGATACTGCTGCTCGTGGCAGCCGCTGCAGACTTCCGGGGTGTTGAATGGCACGGTTGACTTGTCCCATTTCAGCAGGGACGGGTAGTAGGGATAAAATTCGCGGTCGACCGCAAACACCGGCGAACGGGCGGCGTAGGCGTTGCTGGCGATCAGCAGGAGGCACAACCACAATACGGTCAGCAGGCGGGCAGGCAGCATCAGAACACCTCCACAGGCAGAGTAAAGATAATTTAATTTATCGTCTTTTGCTGCAGCGTCAAGACCTCTCTCGCTATTCTCCGGTTTTTTATGCGAGAAAGGGGTTGACTGGCGAGCGGCGCCATAGTATTGTGCATATACACAAAATAAAAGGAGGTGTCAAGATGAAGGTCTGTTTCCCGGTAGCACAAAATCACGGGTTGGAAAGCCGAGTCTTCAATCACTTCGGTTCGGCGCCGATGTTCCTGATCGTTGAAACCGACAGCCGCACCGTCGCCGAAGTGGTCAATCGCGATCTGCACCATCAGCACGGCGCCTGCCGGCCGCTTACGGCACTGGGCGGGCATGCCGTTGACGCCATCGCCGTTGGCGGGATCGGTGCCGGGGCGCTTGCGGGACTGATGCAGGCGGGACTGAAGGTGTACCAGGCGAAGACCGGCACGGTCGCTGCGAACCTGGAGGGTTTTGCCAGACAGGAGTTGCCGGAGCTGACTCTGCAGCAGGTCTGTGGCGGCCATGGCCATGGCCATGGCCACGGTCATGGTCACGGCTGCCCGCATTAGCTTCCCATGCCCGATTCTTGCCGCCGGGCCGTAGCGTGAAGGTCAGGCAGAAGCCAAATGGCTGGCCCTGCCGCCCTGGAAGCGGGGTGGTGGGGCGACTGGTGGCAGAGGATTGCTTTAAATGCTTCCATTCAGGTAAAGTCGGCAGCATGGTATCGTCAAATTCCCCTGCGGCTGGCTGGTTCTGCTCAAGTTGAACTAGGGGCTGCCTAGAGACCTCCGCCATGTCGCCACGCCCGAAAAAGCCGAGAAACTGCAACTGCCCCCACCACCTGCCAGGAACACTGGTCATCAAGCCTGCCGGTATCCCGACCAAGGATCTGGAAAAGGTCATTCTAAACCTCGATGAACTCGAAGCTCTGCGCCTGTGCGATAGCGAAGGATTGAGCCAGGCGGCCGCCGGCGCACGCATGGGTGTTTCGCGCGGCACGGTGCAGCGCCTGGTTAACAGCGGGCGCAAGAAAATAATCGATGTCATCCTGGACGGTCAGGCCCTCGTCATTCAGGTCGATGATGAATGAGATGCTCAGGGTCGGGTGCGCCCAGAAAGAACTCCAGCGCGATCTGCTTGGACGGATTCTGCACGACCTGATCCGCCACACTCCTGCCGACGGCAGGAGTGACCCGGCAACGGGGTCGGCCCTGGCCACGGTGCGGAAGATCGCCGGGAGGAATGGTGGACGGGCCTGGGTCGGAGAGATACCAGGAGGTGGTGCAACTTCACGGGTAGAGACAGCAGTCTTGGCTCCAACGGAGAGATGTTGACATCAGCGACCAGCCTCATTCGAAGGGTTTTTGTTTGCCGGGTGTAACCTTTGCGGGAGGTTTCCCGTCCAATAGGCAGATGGGCTGATGCAACTTCAACGCAAAGGAGATTAAAGATGCAGATCAGATTGTTGATTAGCGGGTTGGGCTTGCTGCTGGCGCTGACTGTTCCAGGGCTTGCGGCTGAACAACCGCCGCTCCGCCAGGAGTTGCAAGGGGCGGCACAGGAGCAGGAACAGATTTTCGGGAGTCAGCTAATGACTCCCGAGGAACGCTTGCAACACCGGGAACGCATCAGGGCGGCAGAAAGTGAAACTGAGCGCGAGAAAATCCGCCAGGAACACCATCAGCAAATGCGTATCCGGGGTGAACAGCAGGGTGTGGTTCTGCCAGATGAGCCGCCGGCACGCGGGCCGGGGCGTGGCATGGGACCGGGACCGGCGGGCGGTATGGGGTCCGGTGGCGGCATGGGGCCGGGCGGCGGCCGCTGAACAAAACCGCCTTGCCCCGGACTTTATGGCAAGCTAAGGAGCTGACTCGTTTCCCTGCGAGAGGTAGCGCGCAACCCCCACCCCCGTCGCTCAGTCATTAAAGCAGTTGAGCGCGAAACTCGCTGTGAAGCCCGCAAGCATTTGGCTTGCGGGCTTTTTCCCGGCGGCGGCGTCAATTTGCCGAAAGGTAAGCAGCGGGCGGCCACTTCCTTTGGCGGCACAGAGCAAGGGCCCTGGCTGATTGGCGAGGCATTTTCCTGTATACTAAAAAACCAGGGAGTTTGATAAGAATGCCATCATGAGGGCGAAGCGGGTAGTTTGGTTTCCACTCTAACCGCCGGGTTTTACGTCTGACCACTGGTTGGGCAGAGGCATCTTCCATAAACAGAAAGGCCAGGGTCGCGAGGGTCATCATGGGACACGAAATACCAATAGATTTAATCGAGAGATTGTTGTCGTTGGGCAGGGAAAACAAAGAGAACCTAAAAAACGAGGATGAACTGATCGATCTATTGAAAAGCTCAAAGAAATACGCCGGCGGCCATAACCATGAAAACTGGCGGGCGGCATGTGAAGCGCTTTCCAGAGAAAACCATATCCTTTTGTTCAAAGGGCTGGTTTATGCTGACATCCTGGCTTGGGGACCGAGTTCCAGTACTCCGGCAAATCCGGTTTTTGCCAGATTAAACCCCAGATGCTGGCCGGATACGGTGTACAGTCTCATCAGGTGGGCTATTAATGTCTGTGAATATCACCAGTTTGATACCGGAGAGTATGAATTTGCACGCACGCTTGGGGACTTATAGCATAGAAGCCGATTGATCCGGCTGATCGCAGGGAGCAGTTTTTTCCGGTTGCCCTGTCGGTTGGCGAACTATTCCACCGTCACACTCTTGGCCAGATTCCTCGGCTGATCGACATCGGTCCCCTTGAGCACGGCGATGTGGTAGGCCAGCAACTGCATCGGGATCGAGGTCAGCACCGGCATCAGTGCGTCGATGGTCGTCGGCACGGTCAGTACCGTGTGGGCCTTGGCCGCCAGTTCGCCGGCCGCCCGGTCGGTCACGGCCACCACTCTGCCGCCGCGCGCCTGCACCTCCTCGATGTTGGCAGCGACCTTCTCGAAGGTGTCGTTGTGGGGGGCGAGGATCACCACCGGCAGGTTTTCGTCGATCAGGGCGATCGGCCCGTGCTTCATTTCCCCGGCCGGATAGCCCTCGGCATGAATGTAGGAGATCTCTTTGAGCTTGAGCGCCCCTTCCAGGGCGATCGGGTACTGGTTGCCGCGGCCGAGGTAGAGAAAGTCGCGGGCGTGCATCAGTTCCTGGGCGACTTGCTCGATTGCGCCATCCAGTTCCAGGCAAACTTCCACCTGGCGCGGCAGGTTGACCAGCGCATCGACCAGCGCGCGGCGGGCCGCAAGGTCGAGGGTGTCGCTCAGCCGGCCTAGGTGCAGGGTCAACAGCACTAGCGCCACCAGCTGGGTAGTGAAGGCTTTGGTCGAAGCCACCCCGATCTCCGGCCAGGCGTGGGTGTAGAGCACCCCGTCGCTCTCGCGGGCGATCGACGATTCCACCACGTTGCAGATCGCCACCACCTTACCCCCCTTGGCGTGCGCCTCGCGCAGGGCCGCCAGGGTGTCGGCGGTCTCGCCGCTCTGGCTGATCACCACCGTCAGCGTCCGGTCGTTGACCAGCGGGTCGCGATAGCGAAACTCACTGGCAATGTCGACCTCGACGGGGATGCGGACGTACTTCTCGAGAAGGAACTTGCCGACCAGACCGGCATGCCAGGAGGTGCCGCAGGCGACGATGTAAATGCGCTCCAGTTTCTGCAGCCAGGCCCCGTCGAAGTGCACATCTTCGAGAAAAGCCTCGGAATGCTCCTCGCGCAGGCGTCCGGCCAGGGTGTCGGCAATGGCGCGCGGCTGTTCGTGGATCTCCTTGAGCATGAAGTGCCGGTAACCACCCTTCTCGGCCATCACCGGGCTCCAGGTAATGGTCTTCGTGGTCTTGGCCACGGTTGCGCCGGCCAGCGTGGTGACGGTCATCCGCTCGGCGGTAAAGACCGCCATCTCGCCATCCTCGAGGAAGATCATCTCGCGGGTGTGGGAAAGCATGGCCGGGATGTCGGAGGCGACGAAGTATTCCCCCTGCCCCTGGCCGACGACCAGCGGCGACCCCTGCTTGGCGGCGATCAATATGCCCGGTTCGTCGACACACAGCACTGCCACGGCATAGGCGCCGCGCACCTCGCGCAGCGCCTGCCGGACCGCGGCTTCGAAGTCGGCGCCCAGCTTGGCCTGCTGCTCGATCAGGTGGGCGATGATTTCGGTGTCGGTCTCGGAGCTGAAATGGTGCCCCTGGCCACGCAGGCGCTCCTTGAGTTGCAGGTAGTTCTCGATGATGCCGTTGTGGACCACCACGAAGCTCCCCGCCTTGTGCGGGTGGGCATTGGTCTCCGACGGGCGGCCATGGGTGGCCCAGCGGGTATGGCCGATCCCCGGTTGGCCGTCGAGCGGCTTGGTACGCAGCAACTCTTCCAGCCGGGCGAGCTTCCCCTCGGCCCGGCGGATTTCGATGACACCATCGCGCAGGCAGGCGATTCCGGCAGAATCGTAGCCGCGATATTCGAGACGGCGCAGCCCGTCCAGAACGATGGGGGTCGCGTCACGCGGTCCGATGTATCCGACGATTCCACACATATTTAAACCCTGTTCATCACCAAGACACGAAGGACACCAAGGAATTCTAAATCAAAAAATTGTTTCATTGGTGTCTTGGTGCCTTGGTGATAAATGCATTAAGATTTTGTCTCTGGTTGTTTCTTGCGTTTGCGTGCGGCCCAGCCCTCGATGGTCTTCTGCTCGGCGCGGGTGATGGCCAGGGCATCGGGGGGCACATCCCTGGTGATGGTCGAGCCGGCGCCGATCAGGCTCCCCTTGCCGATCCGCACCGGCGCCACGAACTGGACGTCGGAACCGACGAAGACATCATCCTCGATGACGGTGACGTGCTTGCGCACCCCATCGTAGTTGCAGGTGATGGTGCCGCAGCCGACGTTGACGCCGGCGCCGATCACGGCGTCGCCGAGGTAGGTGAGGTGGCTCGCCTTGCTGCCCGCACCGATGGTGGCCTTCTTGGTCTCAACGAAGTTGCCGATCTTGTTCTCCCCGGCCAGTACCGTGCCCGGCCGCAGATGTGCCATCGGGCCGATATCGGTATCGACGCCGACCTGCGCTTCCGCCAGTACCGAGCCGGCCTTGACGTGCACCCGGTCGGCCAGGGTGCAATCGGTGACGATCACCCCCGGTTCCAGCACACAATCGCGGCCGATCACGGTTTTGCCGTGCAAGTGTACGCCGGGATGGATCACACTGTCCGCACCGATGGTCACCTGCGGATCGATGTAGGTGGCGGCCGGATCGATCAGCGTCACTCCGGCGCGCATGTGCGCGGCATTGATGCGGGCCCGCATGGCCGCACCGGCCTGGGCCAATTGGATCCGGTCGTTGATCCCCATGCTTTCCTCCGCTTCCGCCACCGCCAGGGCGGCAACCCGCTCGCCGGCAGTCCAAGCAGCGGCAATCACATCGGTCAGGTAGTATTCCCCCTGGGCGTTGTCATTGGTCAGTCCGGCGAGCAGGGCGAAGACGCGCGGGGCGGAAAACAGGTAGATGCCGGTGTTGATCTCGCCCACGGCTCGCTCGGCTGGCGTGGCGTCCTTCTCTTCGACAATCTTCTCTACTCCGCCGGCGCCACGGATGATTCGCCCGTAACCGTGCGGATCGGCCAGAATGGCGGTGAGCACGGTGACGGTAGACTGCTCGGCGCGGTGGTGGTCAAGCAACGCCTGCAGCGTCTCGGCCCGCAGCAGCGGCACATCGCCGCACAGCAGCAGCAAATCGCCGGCAAAACCCGCCAGGGCCGCCGCAGCACACTGCAGCGCGTGGCCGGTACCGAGTTGCTCCGCCTGCAGGGCAAAGCTCACCCCCGGCGCGGCACAGGCAGCGCTGACCCGCTCGGCGCCGTGGCCGATGACCACGACGATCGGGGCGGCGCCCAGCGTCCGGGCGCCCCGGATGACGTGATTCAGCATCGGCTGGCCCGCCACCTCATGGAGAACCTTCGGCAGGCCTGATTTCATGCGGGTTCCCTGGCCCGCGGCCAGGATGACGGCGGCAAGTGCGTTGGACATCGCTCCCCCTGGTGCAAATGCGTCATTATTTCGGAAAGGGTCCAGGAGGTCAAGCAGTTAGCGGCGGCTTGTGCAGTGCTTTCCCTTTGCCATGCCGGCGCGCCTTCAGTATAGTGAAACCATCCATTCATACGAGAACTTGCCCATGTCCACCCGCACCCAGAAACTCAAAAAACTCAACGAACTCGAGCAGGATTTGCGCAAGCGCGCGCTGCCGACCATGACCACTCGCGGCGACGTCGAGGCCGTCTTGCAGCAGACCGATCGCGAGTTCCGGGAAGTCGCCATTGCCTATGAGCAGTACTTCATGGGGGTCGACAAGTTCGAACCGGCCAAGGAACGACAGATCCTTTCCCTGCGTTTGCGGCGCCTGCTCAACTGCTATATACCGCAGACCGACCTGCGCTTCCGCCTGCAGGGGCTGGCCAGCCGCCTGCAAAGCTACAGCGCCTATTGGGACCGGATCCTGCGCCTGATCGAGGAGGGCCGCTACCAGCGCCAGCACAGCCACATGAAGTGGGCCGCCCAGCGCCGGCCGCCGGATCCCGACGAGGCTCAAGCTCCGGCAAAGGCAACCGAACCGCATGACCAGGTCTACCGCGAACTGGTCGAGGCTTATACCCGCTGCAGCCTGGCACCGCCGCAACGCGAACAGATCGACGACTTTCTCAAACGCCAGGCCGAGGTCATCCGCCATCGGTTCGGCGAGAAACCGGTCGAAATGACGGTCGTGGTGGAGGACGGCAAGCCCAAGCTGCGGGTCCGCGCCAAGGACTAGTGCCCAGCATGGCCGCGTCGCGCAGCAAAAACGCCCTGGTCCTGACCGGAGGAGGGATCATGGGCGCCGCCTATGAAATCGGCGCGCTTTCGGCCCTTGATCGCCTCTTCGCCCGGGGCTTCTCCACCCGGCGTTTCGACCTCTACCTCGGCATCAGCGCCGGCTCGGTCATCGCCACCCTGATGGCCAACCGGATTTCCGCCGAGGGGCTGTTCGCCGCCATCAGTACCGGGCAGCGCAGCGTCTTCAACTGGCACCGCCACGACATCTACCAACCCGACTGGCGCGCTCTGCTGCGAGCCCTCGGCGAGCTGCCGCGCAAGCTGTTGCAGGTCCGCCGCAACTATCGGCAGAACCTCTGGGTCTTCAACCCGCGCGACCTCCCCCACCTGTTGTTCGAACAGTTCCCGGCGGGGGTCTTTTCCCTCGAGCCAATGCAGCGCTACCTGTGCCGGGCGTTCAGCACCGAAGGGGTATGCGACGATTTCGCCCGGCTCAGGAGCGAGCTATTCATCCCCGCCTACGATCTCGACCGTGGACAGCGCGTCGTCTTTGGCACGCCAGACCACAGCAGCATGCACATCTGCCAGGCCATCACCGCCTCCTGCGCCATTCCGCTGTTTTTCCGCCCCTACGAAATCGACGGGCGCAGCTACGTCGACGGCTCGGCCGGACTGGTCAGCCATCTGGATATCGTCATTGACCGGGGGGCGCGCCTGATCGTACTGGTCAACCCGCGGGTACCCTTCGACAATGATCCCGAGCGCGCCTGTCTGCCAGCCTTGTCCAGCGGGCGCTGTTCGAAGGTGGCCGATCTCGGCATCCTCTTCGCCTGGGAGCAGACCCATCGCATCGAGGCTCGGGAGAAGCTGCGTCTGGCCCTCGACTTCTACCGGCGGCAGCATCCCGAGATCGATATCGTGCTGATCGAGCCCGGATGCGACGAGGCCCTGTTCTTCTTCCAGGGGCCGATGTCAAGCCGGGCCCGTACCCAGGTCATGCACCATGGCTACCAAATGACTCTCACCCAACTGCAGGAAAAGTTCGAAGCCTACAGGACGATCTTCGCCCGGCACGGCATTGTCGTCAACAGGTCACGCCTCGATGCGAGCCCCCCGGCAGTATCCCTCCTGTCGTCTAAACACCGGCCGGCAGCACTCCAGGCTCTTGTGGAGTCATTGTGTAAAACAAGCGGGGGTCTGCATTTCTGCAGACCCCCGCGATGGTGAGGGGAGAGAGGCAACCCCGGCGCTCAGGCGACGCGCTTGAGGCGCTGGACGTAACGGGGCCGCTCGACGATGAACGATTTGATTTCGGCAACCTCGGGGACGCGCCCGGCGATGCGTACCACGTCATCCACCATGAGAGCCGGCGCGACGTATACCCGATGGTCGATCATCTTGCGACGGTCGCGATAGAGATGTACTTCGGCATTGACACCCAGATCGGCCAACGCCGCGCGCACATTGTTCAGCACACGCTCGCCGCGCGATTCACTCTCGGGCTTGCATAAAATATCGATCCGCATGGCGCGCTCCTTTCGCTGAATAACCAAGCTTGCAACTCAATTATAAAAGCGCCACGGCGGAATGCAAGTAAAATCGACAAAAATGCTCAGGATTCGCCCGCGGCCGCCCTCAACCGTCGGCCGGCGGCGCCGCCTCGAAGCTGATCTTGAGCCCACCCTGCCAGGCATCGACCCGGACCACCTGGCCAGCGACGGCGCTCTCGGCGATCAAGGCCCTGGCGATGCGGGTTTCCACCTGGTGCTGCAGGTAACGCTTGAGCGGCCTGGCGCCGTAGACCGGGTCGTAGGCGGCATTGGCGATGAACAGGCGGGCCGCATCGGTCAGTTCCAGGCCAAGCTCCCGCTCGGCCAGCCGTTTGCGCAGCTCCGCTACCTGCAGGTCGACCACGCGTTCGATCTCCTTGCGCGTCAACGGCTTGAACAGGACGACATCGTCGACCCGGTTGAGAAACTCGGGGCGGAAGGCGCTACGCAACTCCATCAGGACCTGTTCGCGCGCCCCCTCACGGAGGGTGCCGTCGGTGGTGACTCCATCGATCAGATGCGGTGAGCCAAGGTTGGAGGTCATGATGATCACCGTGTTCTTGAAGTCCACCGTGCGTCCGTGGCTGTCGGTGATCCTGCCGTCGTCGAGGATCTGCAGCAGGACGTTGAAAACTTCCGGATGGGCCTTTTCGATCTCGTCGAAGAGCACCACGCTGTAGGGGCGGCGGCGCACCGCCTCGGTCAGCTGCCCCCCCTCTTCGTAGCCGACGTAGCCCGGCGGCGCGCCGATCAGCCGGCTGACGGCGTGCTTCTCCATGTATTCGGACATGTCGATGCGCACCATGTTCTGCTCGGAATCGAACAGCGCCTCGGCCAGAGCGCGGGCCAGTTCGGTCTTGCCGACCCCGGTTGGGCCAAGGAAGATGAAGGAGCCGATCGGTCGCCGCGGATCCTTGATCCCGGCGCGAGCGCGCAGCACGGCATCGGCCACCAGTTGGACCGCCTCATCCTGGCCGATCACCCGCT
>JBFYXI010000164.1:0-7851 GCA_041310635.1 Desulfuromonadaceae bacterium
CATAGTTCCAGCGGCAGGGGTGGGCACACTCGCCGCGGTTGGCGCTGCGTCCGGTCATCGCCGCCGACAGCAGGCAACGCCCGGAGTAGGCCACGCACAGCGCCCCATGAACGAAGACTTCAAGTTCAAGGCCGGTCTGCGCACGGACCGCCGCGATCTCCGCCAGCGTCAGCTCGCGGGCGAGATTCAGCCGTTTCACTCCCTGCCCCTGCCAAAATTGGGCAGCGGCAACCCCGGTCACGTTGGCTTGAGTGGAGAGATGCAGCTGGCGGTCGGGGTCGATTTCGCGCACCAGCTTCAGGGCTCCCGGATCGGCCACGATGTAGGCATCGACCGGCAGCGGGCGCAGGGCGACAAGCAACCGGCGGAACTCATCCTCCTCGCCGGGGTGGAGAAAAGCGTTGAGCGTCAGATAGAGCCGGCGACCGGAACCCTTCGCCATTTCGCAGGCTTTGCCCAAATCGGACGGGTCCAGACAGCCGGCGCGGCCCCGCAGGCTGAAACGGTCGATGCCGACATAGACGGCGTCGGCGCCAAAGGCCAGGGCCGTTTGCAGTTTCTCCAGGTTGCCGGCCGGGGCCAGCAGTTCAGGGACGGTCAAGGGATGCTCCCAGGCGGATGTGCAGCGAAGGTAGCATAAAAGGGCACGAAATGTGCAGAAAATGCCGTCAGCAGGACTCCCGGCAAGCTTGACAACTTTTCAAAAAGCCTATAATTTCGAGGAAATTTGCCATGATCCAAATCTTGGCTGTTACCAAGGGGGAAGCATGAAAATCACCCGCATCCTGTTGCTCGGCTGCATGCTCGCCATGTTCAGCACTTCGGCGCCGGCCGCCGAAGAGCCGATCATCTATACGGTCAAGAAGGGGGATACCCTGTGGGACATCTCCCGGCGTTTCATCAAAGACCCCTATTACTGGCCGAATCTCTGGTCGCATAACCCGGCCATCGGCAATCCGCACCTGATCTTCCCGGGCCAGAAACTGCGCATTTACGACGGCCGGATCGAAATCATTCCCGTGGAAGATTTGCCGGAGGAGTCTGCTGTCGCCGGTGAAGAGGCTGTCGTCTCGGCACCAGCCGCAGCCGACACCGCGCAGGTCAGCCTGATCGGCACCTACGGCGGCACGCGCAGCTTTATCAGCACCGGCGACGCGGCGGCCCTCGGCACCCTGGTCGATACGGTCGACAACCGGGTGTTGATGGCCGAAGGCGAGCCCGTCTTCCTGGAGATGGACGACCTCACCACGGTTGCACCGGGACAGCGGCTGCAGCTGCTCGAACTCGGCGCGCCGGTCATCCACCCGGTTACTGATGAGCCGATCGGCCATCAGGTCAACCACTTGGGCTACGCCGAGATTACCGAAGTCACGCCAAGCGTCGCGGTGGCGCTCATCAAGGATTCGACCCGCGAAATCCAGCGCGGCGCGCGGGTGCGCCCCTACACCGAACTGCCGGAGTTCGTCACCCCCAAACCGAACGACCTCGACCTGCAGGGCTACATCATCGCCGCCGACGAGGGGAAGATCGCCCTCAGCCAACTGGATGTCGTTCACATCGACCAGGGCGCTGCCGCCGGGCTGGACGTCGGCCATGAGTTGGCCATCTTCCGCCCCCGGTTGCTGACCAGATCGGCACGGCCAATCAAGCAGATCGACAAGGACAACTTCCTGGAACTTCCCGACGTGCAGCTCGGCACGGCCATCGTCATTGCCGTCCAGGAGCAAACCGCCGCCGCCCTGGTCCTGAAGGTGAGCAACCAGCCGATCTATCGCGGCGACCTGATCCGCACTCTGCGACCCTGAGCAACCCCGCGCGCCCCAGGACCGGGAGGTTTTGATCTGTCTGTTACAGCATAAGGGCCGGCTTGCCGGCCTTGATGTTATTGGAGCCGAAGGGCTCATGTGATAGTGGAGGGGGAATGAATGACGCTGCCTGCTGGCTGCGCCTGCAGCTGACGCCGGGGCTGGGGCGGATCGGCCTGCTGCGGTTGATCGATCACTACGGTTCGCCGCAAGCGGCGCTCGCGGCGGATCCCGGCGAATGCCGGTCACTTTGCGGCGTCCCGCCGCGGCACGACAGGCCGGCCGCCGCCCGCAGATGACCCGCGCCTGGCAGCCATGCTGGAACGATTGGCGGCACTCGATGCCTGGCTGCTTACCTATTGGGATGCCGACTATCCCGCCCTGCTGAAGGCCATCCCGGATCCACCGGCGTTGCTTTACGGTCGGGGACTCCGCCGCTTCGGCGAGGCCGTGGTCGTGGTCGGTGCCCGCCTGCCCTCACCGACCGGGATCATGGCCGCCGAGGTCCTGGCCCAGGCCGTTGCCGCCCAGGGCATACAGGTCGTCAGCGGACTGGCTCGCGGCATCGACACGGCCGCCCACCGCGGGGCCCTGGCGGCGGGCGGCCACACCCTGGCGATCCTCGGCTGCGGCATCGACCGCATCTATCCCCCGGAAAACGCCCGGATCTTTGGCCAGATCGCTGAACAGGGCACTCTGCTCAGCGAGTACCCGCCGGGGAGCGAGCCATTGCCCGGCCATTTTCCAGGCCGCAACCGGATCATCAGCGGCCTGTGTCGCGGCACCCTGGTGGTCGAAGCCACGCCTGACAGCGGCTCACTGATCACTGCCGAACTGGCCCTGGAGCAGGGGCGCGAAGTTCTCGCCATACCAGGAAGCATCGACCGGCCGACCAGCACCGGTCCTAACCGCCTGATCAAGGAGGGGGCCCACCCGGTCACCGAGGCTGATGATATTTTGGCCATCCTCTGGCCAGACCACAGCCGGCGCCCGGCGTCACAGGCGGACAGCAGCCGGGAAGAGCACCTCCCGGAGCCGGTCCGTTCGGTATGGGCGGCTCTTGATCAAGGTCCGCGACATATCGACGAATTGGTCGGGCAATTGGGGTTGACTGCCGGGGAGCTTTCCGCTATTTTTCTGCACCTAGAACTGCAGGGGGGGATCAAGCAGCTTCCCGGAGCACGCTACGTGCGCCTGCACCATCCCGCTACCCGCCGACAGGAGAAGATTTGAGAGAACGCGTCCTGGCGATTGTCACCCTCCTCGCTCAGTATTTCCTCGAGGAACCGGAGCCCAAATCGGAAAACGATCTGATTGAGGAACTGCTGGCGGTGGGCTTTGACGTCGACGAGATCGATGCGGCCTTCAGCTGGATGGAGAACCAGACCCTGCGACTGCCGCAGACCCAGGAACTGGCCGCCCCCGTTACCTCCCACCGGGTCTTCTCTGCCGAGGAGCAGCGCGCCCTGGCCCAGGAGGCCCGCGGCTTCCTGATCCGGCTGCGCAATGCGGGGATACTCGAAGAGGATCTGTTCGAGGAGATCGTCCACAAATCACTGCAGATCGGCGATGAGGAAATCTCTCTCAAGGAGGTCAAGAACATCGCCGTACTGGCGATGTTCGCCCGCAGCCAGCAACAGTGGCGCCAGGAGTTCGATTGCCTACTTGAGGATGACTGGTCACGGCTCCTCAACTAGACGCTCCGGGCTGCAGGGATACCGCAGCCCTTTTCATTTTCCGGCACGGCACTCATGACACAATCTCTCGTCATCGTTG
Organism: Desulfuromonadaceae bacterium; assembly: GCA_041310635.1. GTDB lineage: Bacteria > Desulfobacterota > Desulfuromonadia > Desulfuromonadales > BM103 > VAUL01. The sequence continues at coordinate 3,582 of JBFYXI010000164.1, forward strand.
AATCCCCCGCCAAAGCCAAGACCATCGAAAAGTTCCTCGGCCAGGGGTACAAGGTCCTGGCGTCCTATGGTCATGTCCGCGCCCTGCCGAGCAAGCAGGGGTCGGTTGACGTGGCGCATGATTTTGCGCCGAAGTATGCGGTCCTCGCCGAGAGCAAGCGGCACATCGAGGCGATCCGCAAGGCTCTCAAAGAAAGCGACCGGCTGCTGCTCGCCACCGACCCCGACCGCGAAGGGGAGGCGATCTCCTGGCACCTGCTCGCCGCCCTCGGCCTGGACCGCGGCAAGGCAACCATCCCGGTGCAACGAGTGGTCTTCCACGAGATCACCAAGCCGGCGATCCTGCATGCCGTCGCCCACCCCCGCGAAGTCTCCCAGGAGCTGGTCGATGCCCAACAGGCCCGCTCGATTCTCGACTATCTGGTCGGTTTCACCCTTTCCCCCTATCTGTGGAAGAAAATCCGTTACGGGCTCTCCGCCGGGCGGGTACAGTCGGTTGCGCTGCGCCTGATCTGCGAACGGGAGAAGGAGATTGCCGCCTTTGTCGAGCAGGAATACTGGACCCTCGCCGCACAGCTCGCCAACAGCGCCGGCCAGGGCTTCGCCGCCAACCTGATTCAGCTCGACGGCAAGAAACTCGACAAGTACGCCATCCCCGATGCGGTCGCCGCCGAGACGCTGAAGCAGCGCTTTGCCCAGGCCGCCTGGCGCGTGGCACAGGTGACCAGGAGCGAGAAGAGGCGCTATCCGGCGCCGCCGTTCACCACCTCGACCCTGCAGCAGGAGGCGGCGCGCAAGCTCGGCTTCTCGGCCAAGAAGACCATGTCCACGGCCCAGAAACTCTACGAAGGCGTGGCCATCGGGGCGGCGGGGACCGTCGGCCTGATCACCTACATGCGTACCGACAGCGTCAACCTCTCCAGCCAGGCGCTGACCGAGGCCCAGGAGCTGATCCTGCGCCTGTTCGGCAAGGATTACGCCCTGGCCAAGCCGCGCTTTTTCAAGAACAAGGCGAAGAACGCCCAGGAAGCCCACGAGGCGATCCGCCCCACCGATCTGACCCGCACCCCGACCGATCTCAAGGCGTTTTTGCCCCCGGATCAGCTCAAACTCTACGAACTGATCTGGAAGCGCACCGTTGCCTGTCAGATGAAGGAGGCACTCCTCGATCAGACCAGCGTCGACATCGAGGCGACGGCGCGCAGGGAATCACTCCTCGCCGCTGATGCGGCTTCGGTGGCCGGCGGCCTGTTCCGCGCCAGCGGCAGCGTCATGCGCTTCGACGGCTTTATGAAACTGTACATCGAAGGAACCGACGACGACGGCGATGAAAAGGAAGGAACGCTGCCGCCGTTAAGCGACGGTGATGCGCTGACGCTGCACGATCTGCTCACTGAACAGCACTTCACCCAGCCGCCGCCACGCTACTCCGAAGCCTCCCTGGTCAAAACCCTGGAGGAGTACGGTATCGGCCGGCCGTCGACCTATGCGTCGATTCTCAACACCCTGATCGAACGCAAGTACGCGATCCTGGAGAAAAAGCGCTTCGTTCCCCAGGATATCGGCATGGTGGTCAGCGATCATCTGTCCAGGCATTTCGAACGCTACGTCGACTACAACTTCACCGCCGGACTGGAAGAGGAACTCGACCAGGTATCCCGCGGGGAGAAGCAGTGGAAACAGCTGCTCGGTGAATTCTGGGGGCCGTTCAAGTCACGGCTCGACCAGAAAATGGTGGAAGTGGCCCAGGGGGAGGCCACGACCGAGATCACCGAAGAACTCTGCCCGGAGTGTAACCGGCCATTGGCGGTCAAACTCGGCAAGCGCGGCAAGTTCATCGCCTGCACCGGCTTCAAGGAGGGGTGCAAGTTCACCCGCCCCCTCGCTAAGGACGGGGAGCCCCAGGAAGCCATCGCGCCAGTCATTTCCGAAGAAAAATGCGACAAGTGCCAGGCACCGATGCTGATCAAGGACGGCCGCTACGGCAAGTACCTGGCCTGCTCGGCCTACCCGGCCTGCAAGAATATCCAGCCGCTGGTCAAACCCAAAGGGACCGGCGTCGCCTGTCCGGCATGCCAGGAAGGAGAACTGACCGAGAAGAAGTCGCGTTACGGCAAGATCTTCTACTCCTGCAACCGCTACCCGAAGTGCAAGCTGGCCGTATGGGATCCGCCACAGGCGAAGCCCTGCCCGCAGTGCGGCTACCCGGTCACGGTAATCAAAACCACCAAGCGTGCCGGCAGCGTGCAGCGTTGCCCGAAGGAGGGGTGCAGTTGGAGCGACCCGCCGCAGATGGCAGCGGCGAAGCCGGCTAAAGCCGCCAGCACGGCGAAGCCCAAGACCACCAGCAAGGCGTAATTACCGGGACGGCCCGCAACCTCTTATCAACTTACAAGGGGCGGTTCACGAACCGCCCCTTTGATGTTTGCCCGCATCCTTTAAGGACCCCATGAGCTCCCCCCCCATCCCCGTGGTCGGCGGCGGCCTCGCCGGCTGCGAAGCCGCCTGGCAGCTGGCCCGCACCGGCCTGAGCGTCGACCTCTTCGAGATGCGCCCGCAGCGCATGACGCCGGCCCACCACAGCGACCGGCTCGGCGAGCTGGTCTGCTCCAACTCCCTGCGCGGCGCCGGGTTGCACAACGCGGTCGGCCTGCTCAAGGAGGAACTGCGGCGCTGCGGCAGCCTGTTCATGGCGGCCGCCGACGCCCACGCGGTACCGGCCGGAGGAGCCCTGGCCGTGGATCGCGACGGTTTCGCCGAACACCTGACCACCGCCATCGCCACCCATCCGCGCATCGCCTTGCAGCGTGAAGAGATCATCGAGATCCCGGGCGGCGACCCGGTGATCATCGCCAGCGGGCCGCTCACTGCCGAGCCCCTTGCCCAAAGGATCGCCACCCTGGCCGGACAGGAACACCTGTACTTCTACGATGCCATCGCGCCGATTGTCGAGGCCGATTCCATCGATTACGGCATCGTCTTCCGTGCCTCCCGCTACGGCAAGGGTGGCGACGACTACCTCAACTGCCCTCTCGACCGCGACCAGTACCTGACCTTCGTCGCCGCCCTGCTGAGCGCCGAAAAAGTTGCCCCGCGCGACTTTGAAAAGGCGGTGCACTTCGAGGGGTGTCTGCCGATCGAGGTCCTGGCCGCCCGCGGCGAGATGACTCTGGCCTTCGGACCGATGAAGCCGGTCGGCCTGTGCGATCCGCGCACCGGCAAGGAGCCCTTCGCCGTAGTGCAGTTGCGTCAGGACGACCGCCATGCCACCTTCTACAACCTGGTCGGCTTCCAGACCAAGCTGACCTGGCCGGAACAACGGCGCATCTTCCGGACGCTGCCCGGCTTGGAAAACGCACGCTTCGCGCGTCTGGGCAGCATGCATCGCAACACCTTCCTCAATGCCCCTGCCTGCCTCACCACGACCCTGCAGATGAAAACCTGCGAACGCCTGTTTTTCGCCGGTCAGATCACCGGTGTCGAAGGCTACGTCGAATCCGCCGCCTGCGGCTTTCTGGCCGGCATCTTCGCCGCAGCCCGCCAACTCGGCCGGGAACTGCCGCCACCGCCGACGACGACGGCAATGGGAGCCCTTCTCGCCCATCTTGCCGCCGCATCGCCGCAAGGCTTCCAGCCGATGAACGTCACTTACGGTCTCTTTCCGCCCTTGGCAGGGAACAGGCGCGGCCGCCGTGACCGCCGCCTGGCCATGGCCGAAAGGGCGCTGGCCGACCTGGCCGGCTGGTGGCAGAGGGTGTCGCAAACGGCCCTCCCGGCCGCAATGCCGCCTGACCATTGAGGCGGTTTGCAGGTTCCCCAGAATCTGTTATAAATATTGAACTTATGAGCAAGATCTTCTATTCGTTCGATGGCCACGACCTGCCCGCCGGGAACAGGTTCCCGACGGCAGACGCGGCATCCGGGGAAGCGCTGGACATGCATGCGCATATCAACCGCAGCCTGATCGATCTGCGGGAGCTGCACGACCTGCTGCACCGCCATCATGCGGCCCTCCCTTTCCACCTCGCCATTTACGAGGAGGGCGCGCGCCAGGAGCCGCTTGCCGACATCGTCACCGCCCTCTGCCGCCCACTGGGTGGGCAGACGCCTTGCAATCAGCGCTGTCTCCAGCAATGGGAAGATCTGGTCAACCTGGCAACGTCAGCAACCGGCCGCAACTCCACTGCTGCGCGCAGGGCCTGCTCGGTTTCGCCATCCCCCTCCCCGGTGACCGGCGCAAGCCGGCCTGTCTCCTCGGCGGCGGCGTTCGC
>JBFYXI010000171.1:0-10101 GCA_041310635.1 Desulfuromonadaceae bacterium
ATGAACCGCTTGCTTTGCCCCTACAGTTCAAAACCCATGGCCGTGGCCACGGTATGGATATCCGTGTCGCCGCGCCCGGACAGGCAGACCAGGATCGCCTGGTCGTGCCTCATTTGGGCGGCGGTCTTGAGCGCCTGGGCCACGGCGTGGGCGCTCTCCAGCGCCGGCATGATCCCCTCCAGCTCGGTCAGCAGACGGAAGGACTGCAGGGCTTCGTCATCGGTGACCGACAGGTACTCGGCACGGCCGGTGTCGTGCAGCCAGGCGTGTTCCGGGCCGACCCCGGGATAGTCGAGCCCGGCCGAGATCGAGTGGGCGTGGGCAATCTGCCCGACCTGGTCCTGCAGCAGATAGGTCTTGTTGCCGTGCAGCACGCCGACGCAGCCGGCGCCGATGCTGGCCGCATGCTTGCCGGTGGCGACCCCCAGCCCGGCGGCTTCGACCCCCATCAGCCGCACGCCGGCGTCAGCGAGAAACGGATGAAACAGCCCCATAGCGTTGGAACCCCCGCCGATACAGGCCAGCAGCAGGTCGGGCAGGCGCCCCTCCAGCTCGAGAAACTGGGCGCGCGCCTCGCGGCCGATGACCGCCTGGAAGTCGCGCACCAGCATCGGATAGGGGTGCGGCCCGGCCACCGTGCCGATCACGTAAAAGGTGTCGCGCACATGGGCCACCCAGTAGCGCAGCGCCTCATTCATGGCATCCTTGAGGGTGGCGGTGCCGCTGTTCACCGGGTGGACCGTGGCGCCGAGGAGCTTCATGCGGAAGACGTTCAGGGCCTGGCGGCGGATGTCCTCCTCCCCCATGAAGACGTCGCACTGCATGCCGAACAGGGCGGCCACCGTGGCCGTGGCCACGCCGTGCTGGCCGGCGCCGGTTTCGGCGATCACCTTGCGCTTGCCCATGCGCCGGGCGAGCAGGGCCTGACCAACGGTGTTGTTGACCTTGTGCGCGCCGGTGTGGTTGAGATCCTCGCGCTTGAGGTAGATCTTCGCCCCGCCGGCGTGCTCGGTCAGGCGCCGGGCCAGGTAGAGGGGGCTGGGACGGCCGACGTAGTCACGCAGGTAGTGGTCGAACTCGCGCTGGAAGAGCGGGTCGGCCTGGGCCTCGCGGTAGGACTGCTCCAGTTCGAGCAGGGCCGGCATCAGCGTTTCCGCCACGTAGCGCCCGCCGAACTGACCGAAATGACCGTGTATGTCGGGATATACTTGCATCGTTCTTCCTTTGGAATGTAGGGGCGCGGTTTCCGCGCCCGGGCGGGGAGACCCCGCCCCTACCCTCCCTTGGCTGCACGGATGAAGGCGGCGACCCGCTCCGGGTCTTTTTTCCCCGGCGCGCTCTCGACGCCGCTGGCCACGTCGACGCCGTAGGGACGCACCTGGCGCACCGCCGCGGCGACGTTCTCCGGCTGCAGGCCGCCAGCCAGGATCACCCGCTGCCGGGCGGCCAGCCGGCCCGCCAGCAGCCAGTCGGCGCGCTGCCCGGTGCCACCGAACTGCCCCGGCACGGCCGCGTCGACCAGCAGGGCCGCAACCGGATAGTCCGCCAGTTGCTCGAGGTCATCGGCACGCTGCGGTCGCACCCCCTTGATCACCCGGTATGGCGGCAAGAGGCAGTCCTGCGGCAGCTCATCCCCGTGCAACTGAAGCGCATCCAGCCCGCACTGCCCGGCAATTTCCCGGATTCGCCCGGGAGCTTCGTTGACGAACAGGCCGACGCGGGTGACGAAGGGCGGCAGGGCGGCGATGATCTCCCGGGCCTGTTCCGGTGTCAGGCAGCGCGGACTCGCCGCATAGAAGACAAAACCCAGGGCGTCCGCGCCGCAGGCCGCGGCGTGCAGGGCGGCATCACGATCGGTGATGCCGCAGATCTTGACCTTGACCGTCAAGCCGACACCTTCGGCAGATGCGCCAGCGACTCGCGGATGGCCGCCTCCGGATACTCGAAATCCTCGAGCTGGCCGCTGAAGTAGGCGTCGTAGGCAGCCATGTCGACGTGGCCGTGGCCGGAGAGGTTGAAGAGGATGGTCTTCTGCTTTCCCTCCTCCTTGGCGCGCAGGGCTTCTTCGATGGCGCCGCGGATGGCATGGCTCGATTCCGGCGCCGGAATGATCGCCTCGGTACGGGCAAACAGGATCGCCGCCTCGAAACAGGCGGTCTGCGGCACGGCACGGGCTTCCACCACCCCGGCGTGTACCAGCTGGGAAACCAGCGGCGAGGCCCCGTGGTAGCGCAGGCCTCCGGCGTGAATGCCCGGCGGCATGAAGTCGTGACCGAGGGTGTACATCCTGGCGATCGGCGCCATCTGCGCGGTATCGCCGTAGTCGAAGGCGTAGACCCCCTTGGTCAGGGTCGGGCAACTGGTCGGCTCTATGGCAAGGATGCGGACTTCCCTGCCGGCGGCTTTGTCGGCGGCAAAGGGGAAGCCAATGCCGGCGAAGTTAGACCCGCCGCCATGGCAGCCGATGACCACGTCGGGATAGTCGTTGACCAGGGCGAGCTGTTCCTTGGCCTCGATGCCGATAATGGTCTGATGGAGACAGACATGGTTGAGGACACTCCCCAGCGCGTAGCAGGTGTCACTGCGGGTGGCGGCATCCTCCACCGCCTCGCTGATGGCGATCCCCAGCGAGCCGTTGCTGTCGGGGTCCTTGGCCAGGATGGAGCGGCCGGCGTTGGTGCGCGGCGACGGCGAGGGGATGACCTCGGCGCCCCACAGCTGCATCATGCTCTTGCGGTACGGTTTCTGGCCGAACGAAACCTTGACCATGTAGACCGTACATTCGAGACCGAACATCTGGCAGGCCAGGGCCATCGACGATCCCCACTGGCCGGCACCGGTCTCGGTGGCGATGCGCCGGGTCCCGGCGAGCTTGTTGTAGTAGGCCTGCGGGATGGCGGTGTTCGGCTTGTGCGAGCCGGCCGGCGACACCCCTTCGTACTTGTAGTAGATCCGGGCCGGGGTACCGAGGGCACGCTCCAGGCGGTGGGCGCGGAACAGCGGCGAAGGGCGCCAGAGCCGGTAGATCTCGCGCACCTCATCGGGGATGTCGATCCAGCGCTGCGAACTCATCTCCTGCTCGATCAGCGCCATGGGGAAGATCGCCAGCATCTCGTCCGGCGTCACCGGCTGCAGGGTGCGCGGGCTGATCACCGGCGCGAGCGGCCCGGGCATGTCGGGGATGATGTTGTACCACTGTTTGGGGATGCGGTCTTCCGGCAGCATGATCTTGGTGTCCATAGGCTCCTCGCTTCAGTCAGACAGCAGTTCATCGAGCTTGGCGCCGATGTCCGCCGAGCGCATCAGGCTCTCGCCGATCAAAAAGGCGTGGGCGCCGGCCAGCTGCAGCCGCTGCACATCGTCGCGACCGGCGATGCCGCTTTCGGTCACCACCAGCCGGCCGGCGGTAATCTGCGGCGCCAGCCGCTCGGTCACCGCGAGGTCGGTGTGGAAGGTCCGCAGGTCGCGGTTGTTGATGCCAACCAGTTCCACCGGGACCTGCAGGGCCATCTCCAGCTCGCGCTCGTCGTGGATCTCGAGCAGCACGTCGAGACCGATCTCGCCGGCCTCGGCCACCAGGTCGGCGAGCTGCGCCGGTTCGAGCATGGCGGCAATTAGCAGGACCGCGTCGGCGCCGGCCTCGCGCGCCTCCCAGAGCTGGTAGGGATCGTAGAGAAAATCCTTGCGCAAGAGCGGCAGCCGCACCTGCTCGCGAATCAGCCCCAGAAAGCGCAGGTGGCCGAGGAAAAAGCGTTCGTCGGTCAGCACCGAGAGGCAGGCGGCGCCGTGCCTTGCGTAGATTTCGGCGATGCCGATCGGGTCGAAGTCGGCGCGGATCACCCCCTTGGACGGAGAGCCCTTCTTGACCTCGGCGATGATCGCCGTCCACCCCGATTCGACGCAGGCGCGCAGGCTGCGGACGAAGCCGCGCGGTGGCTCCTCGAGGTCGGCGACCCGGCGCTTCAGGGCGGCCAGCGGCAGGGCCGAACGGGCCGCCGCCACCTCCTCGCGCTTGCGGGCGACGATGGTCTTGAGAATGTCGGGAAGGTCGGGCATGGCCTCTCGTGAGGAGTGAGGCGTAAGGAGTGAGAAGTAACTTCAAATCACACCCGTTCGCGGTACTCTCTCAGTCACAGAATAATCAACAATCAGGCGCTAGGCTCAAAATCGCCTCACACCTCACTCCTCACGCATTTGTCAGGGCTGCCAGCCGCTCCAGCCTGGCGCGCGCCGCCCCGCTGTCGATGGCAGCCGCCGCCATGTCGATGCCGGCGGCAACGGTCGCCGCCACTCCGGCCGCCACCAGGCCATAGGCGGCGTTGAGCAGAACCACGTCGCGTTGCGGCCCGGCCTCGCCGGCCAGTACCGCGCGGACGATCGTCGCGTTCTGCGCGGCATCGCCCCCCTGCAGGGCGCTGAGCGCGCAGCGGCGGAAGCCGTACTGCTCGGGGGTGACGCTGGACAGCGTCACCCTGCCGGCGCGGACCTCCGCCACCCGGGTCGGCCCGGTCAGAGTAATCTCGTCCATGCCGTCCTCGCCATGGACCACGAAGCCGTGCCGACAGCCGAGCTGAGCCAGCACCTGGCCGAGAGTTTCAACCAGGTCGGCGCGATAGACGCCGAGCACCTGGCGATCGGCGCCGGCCGGGTTGGTCAGCGGGCCGAGAATGTTGAAGATGGTGCGGATGCCGATCTCGCGGCGGGGGCCGATGGCATGCTTCATCGCCCCGTGCAGAGCGGGGGCGAAGAGGAAGCCGATGCCGGCCTCGCGGATGCACTGTTCCACCGTTTCCGCAGTCACCGCCAGGTTGACGCCAAGGGCTTCGAGCACATCGGCGCTGCCGCAGGTCGAGGAAACGCTGCGATTACCGTGCTTGGCGACCTTGACCCCGCAGGCGGCGACCACGAAGGCCACCGTGGTCGAGATGTTGAAGCTTTTGGTGCCGCTGCCGCCGGTGCCGCAGGTGTCGAGGATCGTCTCCCGGTCGAGATTGATGTCGTCGCGGTCGAGGTCGAGCACCGCCCCGACCCGGATCGGCGTGGCCCGGTCACGCATGACCCTGGCGGCGCCGGTAATTTCCGCCACCGTCTCCCCCTTCATGCGCAATGCGGTGATGAATGCCGCCACCTGCGCAGGGGTAGCCTCGCCGCCCATGATCTCGCTCATCACTTCGATCATTTCGGCCTCGGTCAGGTCGATGCGCTCGACCACTCTGGCGATGGCTTCCTTGATCATTCTCGCTCCAACTGTCACCAGTTACTTTGCCAGTATCCAGAAACGGACCGGCTTGTTCAAATTGACGCGGAGACGCTGAGGCGCAGAGGATAAACCCTCTGTCTTGTTTTTTCTGCGTATCCGCGCCTCCGCGTCAAATTGATGCCTTTTCTACCTCACCGCGTCATCTCCAGGAAGTTCCGCAGCAACGGCTTGCCCTCCAGGGTGAGGATCGATTCCGGGTGAAACTGTACTCCCCACAGCGGCAGCTGGCGATGGCGCACCCCCATGATTTCGCCCTCGGAGGTCCACGCCGTGACCTCCAGACAGGCCGGCAGGGTCGCCCGCTCGATCAGCAGGGAGTGATAGCGGATCGCGTCGAAGGGGTTGGTCAACCCCTGGAACAGTTCGCGGCCGTCATGGTGCACCGGGCTGGTCTTGCCGTGCATCAGCCGCTCCGCCCGGACGATACGTCCGCCGAAGGCCTGGCCGATGGCCTGGTGGCCGAGGCAGACGCCGAGGATCGGCAGGGTGCCGGCAAGCTCGCGGATCGCCGCCACCGAAATTCCGGCTTCAGCGGGGCTGCACGGCCCCGGGGAGATCACCAGCCGGTCGGGATGCCGGGCGGCGATCTCGGCAACGCTGATCTTGTCGTTGCGGTGGACCTCGACCGTCTCCCCCAATTCGGCAAGATACTGGACCAGGTTGTAGGTAAAGGAGTCGTAATTGTCGATCATCAGGAGCATGTCAGTCGAGCCCCTCGCGCGCCATCTGCAGGGCGAGCTGCACCCCCATCGCCTTGTTGATGGTTTCCTGGTACTCCGCCGCCGGGTCGGAGTCGGCGACGATGCCGGCACCGGCCTGCAGATGCACCCGCCCCTGGTGGGCAATCATGGTGCGGATGGCGATAGCCAGGTCCATGTTGCCGGTGTAGGAGATGTAGCCGACCGCACCGCCGTAGATTTCGCGCCGGCACGGCTCCAGTTCCTCGATGATCTCCATGGCGCGGATTTTCGGCGCCCCGGAGAGAGTGCCCGCCGGGAAGACCGCCCGGAAGACATCGAGGGCGTGGCGTTTCGGCGGCAGCTCGCCGCTGACGTTGGAAACGATGTGCATGACGTGCGAGTAGCGTTCGACCACCATTAGCTCGTCGACCTGGACGCTGCCGGTGATGCAGACCCGCCCCAGATCGTTGCGGCCGAGATCGACCAGCATGATGTGCTCGGCGCGCTCCTTGGGATCGGCCAGCAGCTCCTCTTCCAGGCGCTGGTCTTCCTCCGGGGTTGCACCACGCGGTCGGGTACCGGCGATCGGCCGGACCTCGACGCGGCACCCCTCCTTGCGCACCAGCACTTCCGGGGAGGCACCGATCACCCGGGTGTCGTCGAACTGCAGGTAGAACATGTAGGGCGAGGGATTGACCACGCGCAGAGCCCGGTAAATGTCGAAGGGATCGACGTCGAGGTTGCCGGAGAAGCGCTGGGAGAGCACCACCTGGATGATGTCGCCGGCACGCACGTATTCCTGACAGCGCCCCACCGCCGCTTCGAAGTCCGCACGGCTGAAGTTCGACTGCAATGCGCCGTCAGCGACCTGGCGGGCAACCGCCGGCCGGGCCGGCCGCTCGCCGCGCAGCCTCGCCACCAGGGTGTCGATCGTCGCCACCGCGCGGTCGTAGGCCCGGGCCGGGTCATCGAAGTCGCCAAGGTGCACGTTACTGACCACTTTGATCTTCTGGCGCATGCTGTCGAAGATCAGCAGATTTTCGGTGATCAGGAAGCAGCAATCCCAGGTGCCGAGTTCCGCGGGCTTCAGGGCCGGCAACGTTTCGACGAAACGCACCATGTCATAGCCGAGATAGCCGACCGCGCCGCCGAAAAACCGCGGCAGCCCGGGGAGTTCAACCGGGGCGTAGGCGCCGACGAAGCGCTGCAGTTCGACCAGGGGATCCTCAACCTCGCCGGCCTGAACCACCTCGCCGTTTTCCACCACCTCGACATGGCGGCCGCGGGAGCGAAACAGCCGGCCGCTGCCGACGCCGAGGAACGAATAGCGCGCCCATTTTTCCCCCCCTTCGATCGACTCCAGCAGAAAAGCCGAGCGGCCGTCGTCGATCTTGCGGAAAGCCGACACCGGGGTTTCCATGTCCGCCAGGATCTCGCGGTAGACTGGAATCAGGTTGCCGCGGCGGGCCAGTTTGAAGAATTCGTCGCGGGAGGGGCAAAACATCGGGCGTCCTGTCAGCAAAAGTGGGTTAAGTTAGCACGACAGGGGCAGAATCGTCAAGGCGCGCCGCTCCCTGTGCCGCTCCCCGCAGACGACCAGGGCGCGGCGGCTTAGCGCTTTATCTGGCCGGTCTTTTATGATTATATAGACAGCGCTCGACGCTTGCGACTTGCCCCTGTGCCCTCGTTCACCTGGCGGCAGCTCCGGGCTGACTGGCAATCGCGGCAGGACGCTGCCGTCACTAGCACCGGGGAGATCGGCAGCGACAGGCAGCAGCGCCGGCTCCGGCCAGAAAGATCCCGCAGGGAGCGATCCACCAGCGAACCCATGCAACCAGTCCCTTCCTCACCCACGGTTGAGCGCCTGACGGCGGAGAATCGCGACCTGCGCCAGCGGGAGCAGGCGTTGCTCGCCTATGTGCGCGCCAAGATCGACCAGTTGCTCGGCGTCATGGGCACCCGTCCGCTCAGACCGGAGGAGCTCGACGACACCAGCCTGGTGCAGGTCGATCCGATCGGCATCATCAGTGACGCGTTTGCCCAGATCGTGGCCCACCTGCACGAGACCAACGCCGAACTGTCCCTCGCCAGGGACGAAATTCGCGCCATTTTCGATACGGCCGGTGCCGGCATCCTGGTGGTCGATCGGCAGATGCGTCTGCTAGCCTACAACCAGAAGAGCCGGGAGATGTTCTTCGCCGGGCGTGAGGTGGTGGTGGGATGCGATTTCCGCGAGGCGATCTGCGGGTCCGAAATCCCCGTGGAAGAATGTATCCTCTACCGCATCTTGAAAACCTGCCAGGCAGAAGAACTGGCCGATTTCGTGCTCGGCGGCAGGCATTTCCACGTGATCGGCACCCCGGTCAAGGACCGCGGCGGGAAGCTCGTCCAGATCGTCCTCGTCTACACCGACATCACCGAACGCAAGCGGGTCGAGGATGCCCTGCGCAAGAGCGAAGGGCGTTATCGTTCCCTTTACCAGACAATGCACGAGGGGGTGGCCCTGCACGAGGTCGTCCGCAACGCCGCGGGTGAGGCCAGCGACTACCGGATCCTCGATGTCAACCCCGCCTTTGAAGCGATTCTCGGCCTCGACCGAGCCACCGTTGTCAACCGGCTGGCGTCGGCAGTCTACGGGGAAACGCCGCCGCCGGGCCTGGCAGTCTATGCCCAGGTGGCCGAGTCCGGCAGTCCCGTATCCTTCGAGATGAACTTTGGTGCGGGGCCAAGGGTCTTCAGTATTTCCGTGGCCTCTCCAACCCCGGGGCAGTTCGCCACCATCTTCGAAGATATCACCTCGCGCAAACAGGTCGAGCAGAAGATCCAGCAACTGGCTTTCTTCGACCCGCTGACCGGCCTTCCCAACCGCACCCTGCTTATCGACCGCCTGGGCCAGGTCATGGCCCAGGCGGTCCGGAGCGGACAGATGGCGGCAGTGCTGTTCCTCGACATCGACCGGTTCAAGGCGGTCAATGACTCTTTTGGGCACGCCAGCGGCGACCAGATGCTCAAGGTCGTGGCCGAACGGCTGATGGCCTGCATCCGCAAAAGCGACACGGTGGCCCGGGTCGGCGGCGATGAGTTCGTGGTCATTCTCACCGCAGTCGACACCCAGCAGGACGTGGTCGTGACCGCGGAGAAGATCCTGGCGACCTTTTCCGCACCACTGCTTCTGGAAGGCCACGAAGTGTTCGGCAGCGGCAGTCTTGGCATCGCCATCTACCCGGTAGACGGCCAGGAGGTGAACACCCTCCTCAAAAATGCCGACATGGCCATGTACCGGGCCAAGGAACTGGGGCGCAATACCTTCCAGTTCTACACCGAGGAGATGAACATCCAGACCATGCAGCGGCTGTTGCTGTGCAACGATCTGCGGCGAGCCTTGGAACGCGGCGAATTTTCCCTCGACTACCAGCCGCAGATCGATCTGGCTTCGGGACGGATAACCGGGTTGGAGGCCCTGCTGCGCTGGCGCCACCCGGAACTCGGCAACATCCCTCCGGATCAGTTCATCCCCTTGGCTGAAGAGACCGGATTGATCAACGCCATCGGCCACTGGGTTCTGGCGACCGCCTGCCGTCAGGTCGTGGCCTTGCAGAGAGCCGGACATGTCGGGCTGAAGATCGCCGTCAATCTCTCCGCCCAGCAGTTCAAGCAGGCCGGGCTAATCCCCATGATTGCTGAGACCCTGGCTGCAACCGGGCTCGCCGCCGGATGCCTGGAGCTGGAACTGACCGAGAGTACGATCATGACCAGCGCCGAAAGCAACCGGCAGACGCTGCGGAACCTCAAGGAACTGGGAATTCAGCTGGCCATCGATGATTTCGGTACCGGGTATTCCTCCCTCGGCTATCTCAAGCACTTCCCGATCGACCGGCTGAAGATCGACCGTTCCTTCGTCCACGACATCATCGGCAGCGCCGATGCGGCGGCCATCGTCGAGGCTATCATCACCCTCGCTCGCACCCTCCACATCAAAGTCATCGCGGAAGGGGTGGAAACCCGGCAGCAAATGGATTTTCTCAGGGAACGAGGGTGCGAGGAAGTCCAGGGCTACTATTTCGGAATCCCGGGCGCCGCGGAGGAGTTGGCGATACTGCTGGAGCAGGCGGGGCAGCGCTGAGGCGAGCGACGCGGCGCAAACCGCGGACGGCTGCCGCA
>JBFYXI010000149.1:0-4614 GCA_041310635.1 Desulfuromonadaceae bacterium
TCGCGCATTTCCCGGGCGAACTCTCCGGCGGCGAGCAGCAGCGGGTCGCCCAGGCCCGGGCCTTCGTGCCGCGACCGGCGCTGCTGCTGGCCGATGAGCCGACCGGTAACCTTGACCGGGAAACCGGCGAGCGGGTGATGGAGCTGCTGTTCGCGCTGCAGAGGGAACAGGGTACCACCCTGGTGCTGGTCACCCACGATCAGCAGCTTGCCGCCCGTTGCCAGCGCCGGCTGCTCCTGGCGGACGGCCGGCTGCCATGAGCGTCGCCGACCTGGTGCAGGCCTGGCGCTTGGCGCGGCGGGAGTTGCGCGGCGGCCTGCACGGTTTCGGAGTCTTTCTCGGCTGCCTGTTTCTCGGAGTTTTCGCCATCAGCGCCATCGGCAGCTTTACCGCCGCCGCCCGCCAGGGGCTGCTGGCCGACGCCGGGGCACTGCTCGGCGGCGACCTGGAGGCACGGCTGACGCATCGGCCGGCCAGCCCGGAGCAGGAGGCCTTCCTGCGTCAACGGGGGGCGGTATCCACCGTGCTGGAGCTGCGCAGCATGGTCCGCAGCCTGAAGGACGACCAGCGGGCCCTGGTCGAACTCAAGGCGGTGGACGGGGCCTATCCCCTCTATGGCGAGCTGCTGAGCGACCCGATCCAGCCCTTGGTCGCGGCACTGGCGGAACGGGACGGTCACTTCGGCGCCCTGGCCGAAGCGGCGCTGCTGGAGCGACTGCAACTTGGCCTCGGCGACCGGCTGCAACTCGGCGAAGCGACCTTCATCCTGCGCGGAGTACTGACCCGGGAACCGGACCGCAATATCAACGCCTTTTCCCTCGGCCCGCGGCTGCTGGTCAGCCAGGCAGGCCTTTCCGCCAGCCGCCTGCTGCAGCCGGGGAGCCTGGTCAACTACGGCTACCGCATCCGTCTGCCGCAGCGCGATGGCGCCGAGGCCCTGCGGGCTGAACTGCAGGACACTTTTCCCGAAGCCGGCTGGCGCCTGCGCAGTTGGCGGGAAGCGGCGCCGCGGGTGAGCTACTTCCTCGACCGGATGAATCTCAACCTGACCCTGGTCGGACTCTGCGCCCTGCTGGTCGGCGGCCTCGGGGTGGCCGGGGCGGTACGCGGCTACCTCGCCGGCAAGGTACTGCACATCGCCACCCTCAAATGCCTGGGGGCCCCCGCCGCGGTCATCTTCCTGGCTTACCTGCTGCAGGTGCTGCTGCTTGGCGCGCTCGGCGCCGGCCTCGGCCTGGCCGGCGGCGCCGCCCTCCCCTGGCTGCTGGCCTGGCTGTTGGCGGACCAGTTGCCGGTTCCTCTGGCACCGGGGTTGTTCCCCGAGGTCCTGGCCGGCGCAGCCCTGTTCGGGCTGCTCACCGCCCTGGTCTTTTCGCTCAAGCCCCTCGGCTGCACCCTGCGGGTGTCTCCGGCGGTGCTGTTTCGCGGCTACAGCCCGGGCGGCAGCGAGCTTCCGGGACGCAGAGTGCAGCTGGCCATCATCCTGGCGGCCCTGGCTTTGGCGGCCCTGGCGGTTGCCACCGCCAGCGATCGCCGCCTCGCCCTCTGGTTCATCGGCGGGGTGCTGGTCTGCTTCGTCCTGTTCCACCTGCTTGCCCGGGGAGTGATCCGCCAAGCCGCCCGCCTCCCCCGCCCCCCCCAGCCGGCGTTGCGTCTGGGGCTGGGCAATATCCACCGCCGCGGCGCCCCGGCGGCCAGCGCCATCTTCTCCCTAGGCCTGGGGCTGACCGCCCTGGTGGTCATCACCCAAGTGCAGAGTAACCTGCGCACTTTGGTCGACGACACCCTGCCCCGGGAGGCGCCGGCCTACTTCATGCTCGACCTCCAGCCTGACCAGGTCGCCGCCTTCGATGCCCTGCTCCGGGATCTGCCCGCCGTCGAACGCAGCGAGCGCTACCCGACCTTGCGCGGCCGCATCACTGCCATCGCCGGAGTGCCGGTGGAACAGGCGGCCATCGCCCCCGAGTCGCAGTGGGCGGTGCGCGGCGACCGCTTCCTGAGCTACGCCGCCGAACTTCCCGACGGCAGCAGCCTCTCGGCCGGAACCTGGTGGCCGCCCGACTATCGTGGTGAGCCGCTGGTTTCGCTGACCGCCGACCTCGCCCGGGGGTTCGGTGTCGGTATCGGCGACACGATCAGCGTCAACATCCTCGGCCGGGAAGTGACCGCCCGCATCGCCGCCTTGCGTCAGGTCGACTGGTCGACCCTGGAGCTCAACTTCGCCCTGCTCTTCGCCCCCGGCCTGCTCGAAGGGGCACCGCAGACCCATCTCGCCGCCATTCATGTGCCCCCGGCGGGCGAGGCCACGGTCTTTCGAGCCGTCACCCGGGCCTTCCCCAACGTTTCGGTCATCGGTACCCGTGAGGTGCTGACCAACGTCACCCGCACGCTGGAACGCATCGGTGCCGCCTTTACCGCCATGGCCGTCCTGGTGCTGCTCAGCGGTCTGCTGGTGCTGGCCGGAGCGGTCTCCGCCGACCAGCACCGCCGTATTCACGACGCCGTGATTTTCAAGGTCTGCGGTGCCACCCGGCGCGACATCCTCACCGCCTTCGCCGCCGAGTTTCTGCTCCTCGGCCTGTGCGCCGGAGGGCTCAGCGCCCTGGTCGGCAGCCTCGCCGCCTGGAGTATCTTGCAGGGGCTGATGGACACTCCCTTCAGCCTGCGCCCGCTGGCGCTGCTGACGACGTTGACGGCCGGGCTGCTGGCGACCCTGCTGCTCGGCCTGCTCGGCACCTGGAAGGCTCTCGGCCAGAAGCCGGCGGCGCTGTTGCGGGACGAGTGATCGGAGACGGGTCGGGCCGGTGCCCCTGGCAAAGGAGTCACAGGGTCACCAAACGACCAAGGCCGGCTGCCCGGCCAAAGCCGTCTGGCACATGCGCGGCGCGGCAAGATGGCCTGCTTCGCTTGGAAAGGCCATCGCAGCTGGCGGTCAACGCTGGATCAGCCTGGCACGGCAGGTGGGTGCAGGGTAAGTCAGGGCGATTTCCTGCCGACCCGGCAGGTTTCTGTGGTACAGGCAGAGCGGCGCCTGGGAAGGTAGGGACGTATCCGGGCGAAGCCCCGGTAGCCGGCACGTGCGAGGGGCCTGATTATCGGCAGGGTTACCAGGGTGGCAAGGATCCTGAACGGGACCGAATCGGGAAAGGCCTGCCAGATCGCCCAAAAGGCATCGACCCCGCGGTAGACTCTGCCGCCCGGGTCGATGGCGTGCAGCTCGTACTGGAAGGCCTCCAGGGAAATGCCGTAGGGATGCGGGTCGAAATCGGTGGTACTGATATCGATCGGCACCAGCCGGCCGACCCGGTCCCGGCGCCGATAATGGTCGATTTCGCCGGCGCATACGGCACAGGCGCCGTCGTAGTACACGCGCAGGGGGAAAGTCACGGGAGCGGATGGCATGACGGCACCTCCTGGTTCCGCTAAGACGGCAACCGGCCCGGCACGCAATCGCACCGGCAGCCACGGCTGCCGCCGGCTCAGGATCGTCGGATGCGCGGATCGGCCAGGGCATAGCCGATATCGGCCAGCAGGTTGCCAACCAGGGTCAGTACCGCGCCGATCACCAGAATCCCCATGATCAGCGGATAATCACGCATCATGACCCCGTCGTAGAAGAGTTTGCCCATTCCGGGGATGGCGAAGATCGTTTCGAAGATCACACTGCCACCGATCAGACCGGGGACCGACAGACCGAGGATGGTGATGACCGGCAGCAGAGCGTTGCGCAGGGCGTGCCGATAGATGACCTGCGTTTCCGGCAGCCCCTTGGCGCGTGCCGTCAGGATGTAATCCTGGCGGATGACTTCAAGCATGTTGGAACGCATGTACCGCGAAAATCCGGCCAGTCCGCCAAAGGCCGAGACGAACACCGGCAGGATCAGGTGGTGGACGACGTCCCAGACCTGGCCGAAAAAGCCGAGATATTCGTGGCCGATCGATTTCAGGCCGACAATCGGGAAGAGTCCCAGGCGCACGCCGAGATAGTCCATGAGCAGCAGCGCCAGCCAGAAGGACGGCATGGCGAAACCGCTGAAAACCAGCACCGTGGTAATCCGGTCGAAGGCCGAGTTGCGCCGCACCGCCGAGAGCACCCCGAGGGGCACCGCCACGGCCAGGATGGTCACTATCGACAGGACGTTGATGAGGATGGTCACCGGCAGCCGCTCGACGATCTTGGCAAAGACCGGGCGCCGGTCCTGGCTGAATGATTCGCCGAAATCGAGCCGGAGGAGCCGGCCCAGCCACTTGCCGTACTGCACGTGCAGGGGTTTGTCGAGGTCGTAGCGCTCGCGCAGCTTCTCACGCATCTCGGCGCTGGCCTTGGGGTTGAGGTCGGTCTGCAGGTCGGTCGGCTCCCCGGGGGCGAGGTGAATGACCACGAAGCTGATCAGGGTGATGCCGATCAACAGCGGGATCATCATCAGCAGCCGTTTGGCAAGGTAGATCAGCATAAAAGCAGGTTAAGGGTACAAGGTTAAGGGTACAAGGTTAGGGGGTAAAACCGTACAAAAGGATCTTTCTTGAACCTTGAGCCTTGAATCTTTGACCTTGTTACCTGGCATACTTCTGCTCCGCTTCCGGCACGTACCACTTGATGAAATTGTGGGTGAT
>JBFYXI010000227.1:0-3218 GCA_041310635.1 Desulfuromonadaceae bacterium
CATTTCAATGTGTGTAATTTCAGTATGTTAGACTAAATATCGACCGCTCCTCCGGGAGCCGGACCCTCTCTGCCAATCTGATCGACGACTTACGAAGCCGGGTGCGCACGCATGTTTACAAGACTCCTGATTCTGTTGATTTTAATGCCGGTTTTGGAGATCTACGTACTTATCGAAAGCGGTCGGCTGATCGGCGTGGGGGCGACGGTGCTCCTGGTCGTGCTCACCGGTATCGCCGGGAGTTGGCTGATGCGCCACCAGGGGCTGGAATTGCTGGGCCGCGTGCAGCAGGATCTCTCCACCGGGCAGCTCCCCGCAGGCACCCTGCTCGACGGCGCCCTGGTGCTGGTTGGCGGGGTACTGCTGCTGACGCCCGGGTTCTGCACCGACCTGATCGGCTTCAGCATGCTGGTCCCCGGCACGCGCCGGCTATGGACCGGTTGGGTGCAGCGCTGGCTGGCCAAACAGCTTGTCAGCGGGCGCCTGACCATTCGGCGCTTCTAAGCTGCCGCCGAACCACTATAGCTGTGAACGCCGGCCGCCGAACCGTCGAACACGATGGCGTCGATGCCCTGGGCGCGTAACAGGCGCAATTAGAGGTGGCTTGAGCCACCTCGCTGGTCGTGTAACAGACCTGGTCAGGATGCTTGTCCCGGACTCTGTCGAGGGAAACGACGAGGGGTGTCCTGCCGCCCTCCCCGGCCATCGCGAACAGGCAATATTCACAAAATTTTTCGTAAGACTTTGGCCGAGGAACAGGCGATCTGGTTGATGTCGCGCTGCCGTTTGCAAAAAACGCCAAGTTGTGCTAGATTTCCAATTGATGTTGCAAAAGAAATGTGGCACCAGATGGCTTCCCGTTACGGGCTTTGGCTGCACAATGGCCAGTTTGATGCTGTTGCTCGGCATCCTTCTGGCAGGTTGTGAACAGAGGCACCCCCTCCCTCCGGCTTCCTCGGCAACAGCCACCGTCCAGATCATTGAACCCGGCGATTTAAGCAGCCTGCACGATTTTTTCAGGTTGCACGGGTACGATTGGGACAACCTGCAGAACGGCGTCCCCCCCTTCATCGTCATGCGATTCCCCGAGGATCTCGACCATCAACTCCCCCCGGAGGAGAAGAAACGCACATTTCTGCTCAGTCTGCTGCCGATGGTTCTGATGGCCAATCAGGCGATCGCCGCCGAACGCTTGGAAATCGAAGCCTTGCTGGCACGTCATGAAAAGATCGGGGAGCTGACCCCGACCGATCGGCAGCGCCTGCGGGAAGTCTCCGACTACTACAAGCTTTCGGGCGACCCGCTGACTGATCAACGCATCCGCGCCATGTTGCTGCACCGGGTCGACATCCTGCCGCCGTCGCTGGTCCTGGCCCAGGCTGCCACCGAATCGGGATGGGGAACCTCGCGTTTTGCCCGCGAAGGGAACAATCTGTTTGGACAGCGTACCTTCCGGGCCGGCAATGGCATCGTCCCGGCCAATCGCCCCGAGGGGGAAAATCATGAGGTCAAGCGTTTTGGGACCCTGTTCGACTCGGTGCGCAGCTACATGCGCAATCTCAACACCCATCTCGCCTATCGTGAACTGCGCGACCTGCGCGCCCAACTGCGCCGCAGCGGCCGGCCGCTGAGCGGCGCCCTGCTGGCCGATGGGCTCAACGCCTATTCGACCCGCAACAGCGACTACATTGCCGATGTGCGCGCCATCATTCGCGCCAACGACCTGTCCCGCGCCAACCAGGCTTTCCTGCGTACGGCCACCCCGGATTCCCACCCCGACTTCATCCCGACCATGGCGGAATTGTTCGCCACTCGGGTAGCCGCCGCCGAAACTCTCCCCCGCTAACCAGCGCCGGCAGAGGTCATGGCCGCGGCTGCACCCACAACTGGCTGAACCAGTACCAGTTACCCTGGCGGTCAGTTGCCGTCAGGGTGTACTTGCTGCGCCGATCGGCAAGCGCTGCTCGCGCCTGGACTTCGTAGACACCGTCAGACAGGTCGCTGGCAGTGACCTGTGCCGGCGACTGACCAGACACATAGCAGCGCAGGGTACGTGGATCGATCCGCTGAAGATCGAGCCGGATTCTCATGCGCGGGGGATTGGCCTCCCCCACCAGGGTGTCTGCCGGTGCCAGCACCTGCAGCGGCAGGGGCCGGTAGCGCAGGCGGTCGCGGAACTCCTTCAGCGAGCTGTAGCTGCCGCCGACCGGAAAGCGCGGCAACGCAAACAGCTCCTGTTCACGACCGGCGACGCCGGACTGCTGGCCGACCGCAGCCACAAAACCGAGCTCACGGACAAGCTGGATCAGTTCGTTGCTGAATTCTCCGTAGGGGTAAGCGAACAGCTGTGGCGTCACGCCGAGTCTGGTTTTCAGCTGGTCCTGCGCGGTGCGGATCTCGGCCGAGATCCGCTGGCGCCAGGCAGCGGCGCTCTCGCCGCGCAACCGATCGAGCAAATAGCCGTGTGCCGCGGAGTGATTGCCGATTTCGACCCCCTCCCCCGCCAGCCGACGCAACTCTTCCCAGCCGAGATACTCCGGGCCACCCACCTCTCCCGTGTTGACGAAGAGTGTCGCCGGGTAACCGTACTCCCGCAGCAACGGCATGGCCCCGCTCAGAAACGAGCGGAAGGCGTCATCGACGGTGATAGCAGCGCAACGCTCGGGAAGCGGGGTGTCATGGCGCAGGCGCGCGACGATTTCACCGAGGGAAAGGACGGTGTAGCCGCCCGTGCGCAAGGTTTCGAGATGAGCACGGAACTCCGCCTGGGAGGTATTGGTGCTGGGATACCGGGAATCGCCGAAGCGATGGTAGACAAAGACCGTGGCCTGATCGGCACCTAGCCCTACCCCTGGCAGCAGGGCCAGGACCAGGAGCATGACCAGCAAGCGCAATCGGCAACCTACGGCTTCAGTCATCGACTGGCGGCTGTCGGCTGGTATTCTGGCGCACCTTGCTGCGCAGATAGCGGCGGATACTGTTACGAGCCCGGGGGGTGATGGCCCATTCCAGCCACTTTGGCAGAACGACTGGCTGCAGAGCGGTTTCAATGGCGATCTGGTCGCCGTCCATGAGCCGCGCCTTGAGCTGGCGGATCTTGCCATTGAAACCGTTCTGCAGCCAGTCGTTCTGCCAAAGTGGCTGGAATGGGCCATCACCCCCCGGGCTCGTAACAGCATCCGCCGCTATCTGCGCAGCAAGGTGCGCCAGAATACCAG
>JBFYXI010000233.1:0-2861 GCA_041310635.1 Desulfuromonadaceae bacterium
CTCACCCAGGTCATGGCGCCGCACAAAATCGGGTACCGGGATCCCAGAAATTCGCGGCCGCGTGCGAAAAACCGATCGATGAACACGCTATCCCCCTTGAGCGAAACCAGCTACGAACGGGCTTCTGAAAAACAAGCGTCGGGCAGGCAGTCAGACGCACTCAACGGCGGGCCGGCAGGCCGGCGAACGGGTCCGCGAACCGGCCGCGGCCGGAACACCTATCAGACAATCGATTTCGTCGACCAGCCGCATGAAAATCGGCTGCTGGGCCTGCCGCAGGCGCAGGGCAAAATCGCCGCTCACCTTGCCCTCCCGCGCGGCGAGCTCCCTGAGCCGGGCGATCATCAGGCACCCGTCGACCTTCTGCGTGCAGGCGTCGGTGCAGCGGCCGCATTCCAGGCACAACCAGATGGACGGGGACTGCAGGAGCTCATCCTGAAGCCCGAGATTGACCAGGCGGAAGATGAAGCGGGGGTCGAAGGCGCTGCGCTCGCCGGAGACCGGGCAGGCGCTGCTGCACTCGCCGCAGGTGAAACAATCGGCAACCCCGGCCGTCCCGGCGGCCGCCCGGAAAGGCGTGCTGCGTTTGAAGAGATTTGCGAAGGGCACGGGCGCGGTCGCATCCGGGATCGGGGTCCGCAGCCAGCGCTGCCAATCGGCGTCGGTCGGGGGCGCGACATTCCCATGCAGGCAGCGGCTCGCCACATGCCAGCGGACCCGCTGAAAGCGCCGGAAGAGGCCGTAGTAGGCTGTTGCGGCGGCAAGGGATACCACGCCGCGGCGCACGGCTTCCGCCCGGGCGTATCGAATCAGTGTTTCCGGCTTGACGAGGTTCGGGCAGACCCGGTTGCAGCGCCGGCAGGTGAGGCAGTACCAGATTTCGGGCAGCGCGATCAGCTCATCGATCAGCCCCAGGTTTGCAAACCGCACGATCCGCTGGGGGCGCAGCCGGTTGGTGGCGATTTCGACCGGGCACTCCGAGTCGCAGGAGCTGCAGGTCCAGCACATGGTGCTGTCCGCCAGCCCGCCGGCATCGATCAGCCGGCGCAGCTTCGGCTGCGGAACCAATGACAGGGGGGGCATGATCTTCACGTTCATAACCGCCACCTCCCTTTACCGGACAGGGCGCGCCAGGCAGCCGGCTTTGAGTCAAACGGCACCCGGCGGCAGGGAGTATAGAACAAAGCCTCTCAATGCGTCAATATCGGCGCGGGAAGGCACAGCCCGCCCCTGTCGGCAGAGATGGCGGCAACAGCCTTGATAGAAGTGGTTTAACAACCTCGGATCACGCCCGAGGGCAAGGCGCAGGCCGATCCGAAAGCGCAGCAACCACGCCAGTATGTGAGCATTTCAAGAGGCCTGCAATCCGCCTGCGGCGGACCATCGGGTGTCAGACGGGGTTATGAAACCACTTCTTAAGCTCCTTTCCCGAACGCGCAGTTCGGGAACACGCACGCGGCGCAGTCCTGGCACAAGCCGCCGTGGCCGAAGAAGGCAAGCTCTTTCTTGCCGATGCGCTCACCGGTAAGAATCCGGGGCAGCACCAGGTCCAGGACGGTCGTGCGGTGGTACAACCCGCAGGCCGGCACCCCCAACAGCGGCACATCCCCGATCCAGGCCGAGAGGAACATGGCCCCGGGGAGAGCGGAGGCCCCGTAGTGCATCTCGGTGGCCCCGGCCTGCCGGATCGCCTGGCGAGTGACGTCGTCCGGGTCGACGCTCATCCCGCCGCTCAGCAGGATCAGGTCGCAGCCGTTTTCGAGATGCGACACGATGGCCTGCCGGATCAGGTCGGCATCGTCCGGCGCGAAGGTCACCCCGTTCACCTCTGAACCCAGACAAGTCAATTTGTCGGTCAGGATCGGCACGAAGCGGTCCTGGATCAGGCCGTTGAAAACCTCGCTGCCGGTCACCACAATGCCGGCCTTGGCCTTGCGCAGCGCCCGCACCGACAGGACCCCACCGTTCTGCCGGGCGATGGCTGCCGCGCGCTCGATGGGTGCGCGCTTCATCACCAGAGGAATGGCCCGCGTGGCTCCCACCAGCTTGCCCTTTGTAACCAGGGTGTGGGTGTGAAGGGTCGCGCACATCACCTCCTCCACCATGTTGAAGGCCGCCAGCGCCGCCGTGTTCACCTGCAAGAGCCCGTCGACGGCCGCCGTCATTCCGATCTTGCCTTCCTTGGGGTTGTTCTCCCAGGCGACACCCTCCCCGGCCAGGGCGCCTGCGAGCAGGGCGGCCGCCTCGTTCTCGTGGATCTCGTCATCCGCAAGATCGATCACATACAAATGGTTCTTCCCCAGCTTTTGGAGATGGCAGATATCCTCGTTGCACACCGTGTGGCCCTTGCGGAAGGCCGCGCCCTTGAACTCCCCGGGCCGGATCTCCGTGATGTCGTGCGCCAGCTGGGTCCCCACCGCATCCTGTAAGTTGATTTTTTTCATCATGTCTCGCGTTCCTTCCAGTCCAAGGAAGTTGATTTCTTTTTTGTGGGAGTCCGCCGCGGCGGACCGCGATCTTGTCATGGCTGCCAACCTTCGCCGAAGGCTACGGTGGCCATGGGAAGCCACTCCCACAAAGAACAAGCTTTCTTGTCGATAGAGTGGCGCCGAACGTCATGGTCCACTTGAAAGCCTGCACGATTAGCGTAGTGAGATCACCGCCGCGCGCCGTTTGCCGGGTTTTTCGTGATGACCGTGATCATGCGGGGCGGCAAGCTCCGGCGCCTCGCCGGGCGCCCAGTTCATGTCCGCCCAGGTGATCTCGCGGGCGTTTGAAAAATAAGCACCCTCCGCGCACGGCCGGCAGACATATCCGCCGTCGCAAACCACCTCGCGCCCGTCCCGTATGACCTGCCCGCA
>JBFYXI010000295.1:0-4472 GCA_041310635.1 Desulfuromonadaceae bacterium
GGGCCCGTCTGGAGACGTCGTTACTGACCACCCCCGCAGCCCGGTCGAGCACCTCGCGGCCGCCGAACAGGCGTGGCAGGGCCAGCACTTCCTCACGCTGCCGGGCGGAGACCGGGTGGGCATCGAGCACCCGCTGCAGGCCCCCGCTGTCCTTGACGGCGATTGCCGCCCGCAGCTCCCGGGCCGCCGCGGCCTCGAGCGGCAGGCCGTCGAGGATGCCGCGCAGGAAGGCGACCTGGCCGATATCGATGGTGAATTCCTCGGCGCCGACCGCCAGCAGCCCTTCGACGGCCATGGCGATCATTTCGGCATCAGCCTCGGGGCTCTCCAGGCCGATCAGTTCGACGCCGGTCTGCCAGATCTCGCGCTCCTTGCCGAGGCGCTGCTCGGCATGGCGCAACACCCGGCCGCTGTAACAGAGCCGGTAGGGGAGCGGCAGGTCGTGCAGTCGGGTCGCGGCAATCCGCGCCACCTGCGGCGTGATGTCCGGTGGGATGGCCACCAGCCGGCCGGTCTGGCGATCGTCGAAACGGAAGGTTTTCTCGCGCAGGTCGCCGCCCAGCCCGAGTTCGAGCACGGCCAGATCTTCAAGGGGGGCCGGAATGACCGGGCGGAAGCCCCAGCGGGCGAAGACCTGCCGCAAAGTCGTCTGCAGGTACTCGAACTTGGCTGCCTTGACCGGAAGGAAATCCTTCACCCCGGTCGGCAGGCGCGTCACCCCGGTCCCGTCGCCGCCGGCTTCCAGGGCGCCGCGGTTCACAGCTCGATCTGGCTCACGGCCAGAATGCTCGGATGGGTGCGCAGCTCTTCCAGTCGCGCATCGGGGACGGGGCTGTCGATGTTGACCAGCGAGACCGCCTTGCCGTTGACCTTGTGCCGGGTCAGATTCATCATGGCGATGTTGATCCCCGCCTCGCCAAGCACCCGGCCGATGAGGCCGACCATGCCGGGGCGATCTTCATTGTACAGCACCAGAATGTGCCCGCGGGGAACCGCCTCGACATTGTAGCCGTCGACCCGCACGATGCGATAGTCCTCCTCCCCGAACAGAGCGCCGCAGACGAAATGCTCCCCGTCGCTGCCTTTGACGGTCAGGCGGATCAGGCTGGTATAGCCCTCGGTCCGCTGGCTCTTGGTCTCGATCACCCGGATGCCGCGCTCACCGGCCAGGTAGGGAGCGTTGATGTAGTTGACCTCGGCGCCGACCATGGGGGTCAGCAGCCCCTTGATGGCCGCCGTGGTCAGCGGTTCGGTTGGCAGGGCGGTTACTGCCCCGGCGTACTCCAGACGAACTTCCTCCAGTTCGCGGCCGTAGAGCTGGGCGACGAAGGAGCCGAGGGTTTCGGCGAGAGCGATGTAAGGGCGCAGGGTGTCGAGCAGTTCGATGCTGATCGACGGCACGTTGACCGCGTTGACGATCACGCCGCGCAGCAGGAAGTCGACGATCTGCCGCGCGACCTGGACGGTGACGTTGACCTGGGCGTCGAGAGTGGCGGTGCGCAGGTGCGGGGTGCAGATCACCTGGTCGAGGCCGAGCAGGGGGTTGCCCGGATCCGGCGGCTCCTTGGCAAAGACGTCCAGAGCCGCCCCGGCGATGTGGCCGGTGCGGATCGCCTCGGCCAGGGCCGCTTCGTCGATCAGCCCGCCGGTGCCGCTGTTGACAATGC
Source organism: Desulfuromonadaceae bacterium (assembly GCA_041310635.1). Lineage (GTDB taxonomy): Bacteria > Desulfobacterota > Desulfuromonadia > Desulfuromonadales > BM103 > VAUL01. The sequence goes on from JBFYXI010000295.1 coordinate 1,668, forward strand.
GGCAGCCGGGTTTGACCCGGGCCAGAGTGTCGGCATCGAGCAGGTTGGCGGTTTCGGCGGTCAGCGGCACGTGCAGGGTGATGAAGTCGGCGCGGGCCAGCAAGTCGTTGAAGTCGACCGGTTCGGCGCCGTACATGCGGATGGTGTCGGCGGCCAGATAGGGGTCGTGGACGATCGGCAGCATTTTCAGGGCGTGGGCCCGTTCGATGACCAGCCGGCCGACCTTGCCGGCGCCGATGACGCCGAGAGTCTTGCCGGTCAGCTCGACGCCGAGAAATCGATCGGTTTCCCAGCGGCCGCTCTTGGTGGAGGCGCTGGCAGCGGGAATCTGCCGGGCCAGAGCCATGAGCAGGGCGATGGTGTGTTCGGCGGTGGTGGTGGCATTGCCGAAGGGGGAATGCATCACTACCACCCCCTTGCGGTTGGCTGCCGCCAGGTCCATGTTATCGGTGCCGACCCCGGCCCGACCGACCACTTTGAGCTTTTTCCCCGCCTGGAAGACGGCTTCGTCAACCTGGGTGCCACCGCGCACCACCAGGGCATCGGCCTCGGCTACGGCCGCCAGCAGCTGGTCGGGAGAAAGCCCCGGCTGGTAATCGACCACCAGCCCCTTGGCCTGTTCGAAAACCTGAAGCCCCTCGACGGGGAACCTGTCGGAAATGAGAACTTTCATTGATTGCTGTCTGGTTGAGTGCCGAACACTGTAACCTAGCAACCCCCCTCTTTGCTGTCAATGCTTCAGTGAGGAGTAAGGGGTTGGGAGTGAGGAGATAAAACTTTTTTGTGGTGTCGACTCCTCACTCCTCTCGCCTCACCCCTCACGGATGCGCCAGTTCCCGCAGGAAAGTGATGAGCAGGCGTACGCCGACGCCGCTGGCCCCTTTGGGGTGACAGGGGCGCGCCTGGTCGACCCAGGCGGTACCGGCGATATCCAGATGGGCCCACCTGAAGTCCTTGGCGAAGCGCTGCAGGAAGGCGGCGGCGGTGATGGTGCCGGCCGGCCGCCCACCGGTGTTCTTGACGTCGGCCACCTCGCTCTTGATCTGCTGGTCATACTCGGCCCACAGCGGCAACTCCCAGAGGCGCTCGCCGCAGCGCTCGCCGGCGGCGCGCAGAGCCTGGACCAGGGCCGCATCGTTGCCGAGCACGGCACTGGCGTGGTGGCCGAGGGCGATGATGCAGGCCCCGGTCAGGGTCGCCACGTCGATCACCAAGCGCGGTTGGAAGCGTGCCGTGTAAGTCAGTGCATCCGCCAGAATCATGCGCCCCTCGGCATCGGTGTTGAGGACCTCGATGGTCTGTCCGGAGAGGCTGGTCAGAATGTCGCCGGGGCGGATGGCGCTGCCCGAGGGGAGATTTTCAACCGCTGGCACCACGCCGACCAGATTGACCGGCAGCCGCAGCTGCGCCGCTGCCAGACAGGTGGCGATGACCGCCGCGCCGCCGGCCATGTCCATCTTCATCTCGTCCATTTTTTCGGCCGGTTTGAGGGAGATGCCGCCGGCATCGAACACCACCCCCTTGCCGACCAGAGCCACCGGGGCGGCACCCGCTGCGGCTCCCTGGTACTCGAGAATGATCAGGCGTGGCTCACGGACACTCCCCTGAGCCACGCCGAGCAGCGCCCCGCATCCCTCGCGTTCCAGTTCGGCCCGATTCAGCACGGTGCAGCGCATCCCGCCGGCGGCCGCCGCTGCGGTGGCCTGTTCGGCAAGGTAGGCGGGGGATTTGACGTTGCCCGGCTCGTTGACCAGGTCTCGGGCCAGCCCCACCGCACGGGCGATAATTTCGGCGCGGGTCAGAGCCGCCGTCGCCGCCGGCCGATCGGCGGCGCGGTCGAGCAGCAGACGAATGACCCGCGGCCCGCTGCCCTTGGGCTGATCGGCGTGGCGGCGGTAGCGCTCAAAACGGTAGCCGGCCAACAGCAGCCCTTCGGTCACCGCCTCGACCCGGCTGGCCGGCGTGGTGCGCGGCAGATCCAGCAGCGGCAGCGCGCAGGCCAAATCGGCGAAGCGCTGCCCCTTGAACTGGCCGGCGGCGGTACCGGCCGCCTGGCGCAACTGTTCCAGGCCGGCGGTGCGGCGCGGGCCGAGACCGACCAGCAGGAGGCGTTGCGCCGGGAGCTGGGGGGGCGGTTGCAGCAGCAGGCACTCATTGGCCTTGCCGGTGAATTCGCCACTGCGGCGGGCCGCTTGCAGACGGCCGCCAAGCAACCGGTCGAGGTCACGCAGCAGCGGGTCGTGCCGCCAGTCGGTGCAAGCGCCGATCACCAGGCAGGCGGTTTTATGTTTGAGGGGATCGGCAAGACTCAGGCTCAGGTTCATGGTGCAACTCCCGGTCAAAGGGCATAGGTGCGGTGGTAGCTGGCGATGGTTGAGGCCAGCCGCAGCGGCGGCAGCGCCAGGCGGCGGCCGAGGAGGGCGGCGATCGCCTCGACGGCGGCCAGGCCATGACCCGGCAGGAGCGCCAGCGACGACCGTCGGCGCAGCACGTCCTCGGGGGTGCGCGCCATCTCGAAGTCGGCAGCGTAAGCCACTTCGACGCCGAGCAGGGGAACCCCGGGGGCAATCGGCGCGGCCAGCTCCGGCTCCTTTTCGATGAGTTCGAGCAGATGACGGGCGCGCGAGCCGTAGCGGTCGACCAGCCGCCGCAGCTCGGTGTCGCCCAATCTCTGGCGCAAGGCCCGGGGGGGCGCCGCGTGCAGCAGTTGGTCCCAGCCGGGAAAGCCGCCGGGCAACGGCTGTCGGGCGGTCGCCGCCACGCCGCGCGGCCGGCCGAGGCGGATCATGGCCCGGTCGGCCATCT
>JBFYXI010000167.1:0-4644 GCA_041310635.1 Desulfuromonadaceae bacterium
CCCCGTACGAAGAGGGCAAAGAACAGGTCAAAAAGCCCTGGCACACGCTTCAAGCGGAGACGGTCACTGCCCTCATGCGCACCGACCCTGCGAACGGGATGTCCGTGGTGGCTGCCAGCGAGCGCCTCAAGGAGCATGGCCCCAACCTGCTGCCGAAGCCGGAAGCGCGCTCCGGGGCGGAAATCTTCTTTGAGCAGTTGAACTCCCTGCCCGTCTACCTGCTGGGGGCCGCGGCCGGGATATCGGCGCTGACCGGCGGGCTGCTGGATGCGGTCGTCATCGGCGGGGTGGTCGTGGCCAACGCGGTCATCGGCTATTTTACCGAAAGCGGCGCCGAAAAAACCATGGAGTCCCTCAAGGAGCTGGTGCATCCGACGGCAGAGGTCATCCGCGACGGCCGCGAGATCCACATGGCGGTGGAGGAGGTGGTCGTCGGAGACTTGCTGGTTTTGAAACCCGGGACCTACGTGGCCGCCGACAGCCGCATCCTTAAGGCGCATCGGCTGAGCGTCGACGAATCCATGCTGACCGGCGAGAGTATGCCGGTGCACAAGGACCCCGGGCGCCTTAAGCACGAAAACACCCCGCTCGCCGACCGGTCCAACATGGTCTACATGGGCACACTGGTGACGGGCGGCCAGGGCCTGGCCGTGGTGGTGGCGACCAGCCGCTTCACTGAGGTCGGCATGCTGCAGGCCATGCTCTCGGAAACCGATACGCCCAAGACCCCGATTGAACTGCAGCTGACACTTATGGGCAACCAGCTCGTCATCGCCTGCGGTGCCATCTGCGGAGTGGTGTTCGGGATCGGGTTCATGCGCGGCTACGGGCTGGTTCAGATGCTCAAGATGGCCATTTCGCTGGCGGCCTCGGCGGTGCCCGAAGGCTTGCCGGCTGCGGCCACCATCAATTTCGCCATGGGCATCACCGACCTGCGCCGCCACGGGGTGCTCGTGCGCCGGCTGCAGGCCGTGGAAACTCTCGGGGCGGTGCAGACGGTCTGTCTCGACAAGACCGGGACCATCACCGAAAACCGCATGTCGGTTACGGGAATCTTCGCCGGCCGAACCCGGCACGAGGTTTGCGACAACCGCATCTCGCCGCTTTCCGATGGGCGCGACATTTTGGGCATCGGTGAAATCCGCCACCTGCTCATCGTCTGTGCCCTTTGCAACGAAATCAAGATCACGCGCCGTGACGAAAACGGCAAGGTCGAGCTGTTCGGCTCCTCCACCGAGAAGGCGTTGATGCAGGTGGCTCTCGAAGCCGGGATCGACATCGTCGGCTTGCAGGACGATTTCCGTTTCGTCGACCTGCGGCTGCGGTCCGAAAACCAGCTCTACATGAGCAGCCTGCACTCCTGCCCCTCGCAGGACTGCCGCTACATCTTCACCAAGGGCAACCCGCACGAGGTGCTCGATCTCTGTGACCGCGAGATGGTGGACGGCCGAGTGGTCATCCTCACCGAGGACCGCCGGCAGGAGATTCACATCGAAAACGACCGTATGGCCGGCCGCGGCTTGCGGGTGCTCGGTTTCGCCTTCAACCGCTTCGGACTGAACCAGGCGATCGACGAAACCGCGCCTATGGTCTGGCTGGGGCTGGCCGGCATGTCCGACCCCGTGCGGAAGGGAGTCAAGGAGCTGATCGACGTCTTCCACCGCGCCGGCATCGAAACGGTGATGATCACCGGCGACCAGAGCACCACTGCCTATGCCGTGGCCCGCGAGCTTGCGCTCGGAGGCGAAAAACCGCTCAAGATCCTGGACTCGGCCGAACTCACCTCGCTCGACCCGGAGCGGCTGCAGGCGCTGGCCAAGAACGTGCACGTTTACTCCCGGGTCAGCCCGGCCCACAAGCTGCGCATCGTGCAGGCCCTGCAGGCCTCCGGGCGGATCGTGGCCATGACCGGGGACGGCATCAACGACGGCCCAGCGCTGAAAGCGTCCAACATCGGCATCGCCATGGGCGAATCCGGTACCGACGTGGCGCGCGAGGTGGCGGATATCATCATCGAGGGCGACAACCTGGAACATCTGGTCGAGGCCCTGCGCGGCGGCCGCACCACCTACGGGAACATCCGCAAGTCGGTGCACTTCTTCCTGTCGACCAACATGACCGAGATCCTCGTCATGTTCACGTGCATGGCGCTGGGGCTGGGGTTTCCGCTCAACGTCATGCAGCTTTTGTGGATCAACATCATCTCGGACATTTTCCCGGGCCTGGCCCTCTCGCGGGAGGAGCCGGAGCCGGACATCATGGAGCAGCCGCCGCGGCCGGCCGGTGCACCTTTGTTCTCCGGCAGCGACTTCCGCAAAATGGCACTGGAGTCCGCCATCATCAGCACCGGCGCCCTGGCGGCCTACGGCTACGGCATCAGCCGCTACGGCCAGGGGCCGCGCGCCGGCTCCCTGGCCTTCCAGGCGCTGGTGTTCGGCCAGCTGCTGCACGCATTCAGCTGCCGCTCCGATCACCACAGTCTGTTGGGGAAAAAACGCCCCCCGACCAACCCTTATCTCAATGCGGCCGTGGGCGGATCGCTCGCGCTGCAGGTGCTGACCCTGTTTATCCCGGGTTTGCGGGGTTTCCTGGGGCTCACGCCGCCGGCGGTCATTGACGCGGCGGTCATCGGAGCGACCGCACTTTTGCCGTTCCTTGCCAACGAGTCCCGCAAACTGGTTCCATCGAATCCTACCCAAGAGGTGACAACGTGATCTTCACATCCGAATCCGTCACGGAAGGCCATCCGGACAAGCTCTGCGATCAGATCAGCGACAGCATCGTCGACCACCTTCTGAAGCAGGACCCGTATGCCCGGGTGCGCGCCGAATGCGCGGTGTCGAGCGCCATTGTCTTCATCGCCGTGCGCTATGCAACCGACGCAAAAGTCGATTTTTCCTACCTGGCGCGCAAGGTCATCCAGCGTATCGGCTACGACCAGCCGGAGTTCAACGCCAAGATTTGCAGCATCCTCTCGGCGCCCCAGGAGCTGCCGCTCAACATGGCGCAGCGCTTCGACGAGGAGAAACTCTCGGAAGAGGAGATCGACCGGGTGGCCGCCAAAAACCAGGTCACCCTCTTCGGCTTCGCCTGCGACCAGACCCCGGAGCTCATGCCGCTGCCGATCATGCTGGCCCACCAGTTGTCCCGCCGTCTGGCGGAGGCGCGGCACCAGAAGATCTTGCCGTATTTGCTGCCGGACGGCAAGGTCCAGGTGGCGGTCGCCTACGACCGCCACCGGCCGGTGCGCATCCACAGCATTGCGATCATGGCGAGTCTCGAGCATCCCAAGCAGGTGGATCCGAAAAAGTTGACCGACTCCATCATGGACACCGTGGTCAAGCCGGTATTCAAGAGGGAAAAAATAAAACCGGACAAGGAGACCCGAATTCTTGTCAATCCCGACGGACCCTATCAGGGAGGTCCGACTCACCACTCCGGCCTGACCGGCCGTAAGAGCGCCGTCGATACCTACGGCGAGTACGCCCGGCACAGCGGCGACGCACTCAGCGGCAAGGACCCCATGCGGGTCGACCGCGTCGGCGCCTACGCCGCGCGCTATGCCGCCAAGAACATTGTGGCCGCCGGCCTGGCCTCGGAGTGTGAAGTCATGCTCAGCTACTCCATCGGCATCACCCGACCGGTGAGCCTGGAGGTCCAGACCTTCGGGACCGGTAAAATTCCGGACGACAAGATCCGGGATTTACTCGAGCGACACTTCGAGTTCCGGCTGGCGGGGATCATGAAGCACTTCCGGCTGCGCTATCTTCCCTCCAAGCACACCACGGGCTATTTTGAACGCCTGGCTGCTTACGGCCATTTCGGCCGCAGCGACATGGACCTGCCCTGGGAAAAAACCGACCGCGCCGAAACGCTTAAAGCCGATTGACCCCCGCAGGAGGTCCGCCATGAACTGGTTGTTGCTCTCCGTCGCCGCGCTGGGAATCGCCGCCGTGGCCTTGCGCCGGTACACGCCTTGGCTGGAACAGATCCTCCGACCGGCGGCGGAAGCCGACGCACGTGAGCCAACCCTGCGCAAAGTCACGCCCCTCGATCGCATGATCGACTCCCTGCGGCACGAAAAGGATCCCTTGAAGCGCCACCGGCTGCTGGGGGAGATCGTGGAGGCAAGCCACCGGCAGCGGGCCGACGCCGCCGTGAACAAGCTTTTTCTGCGCTTTGCCGGCATGCACGTGAAGGAGTTGCCGAAGATGGCCGCGGCATTGAGGGCGGCTGGCGGCGGCCGGCTGCCGGCTGTGCCGGCCTTCTCGCTTCTATCTGCGGCGTTGGAGGAGGACGGCCAGATCGAGGAAGCGCTGTCGGTCTGCAACCAGGCCGCGGAATTGGGTTTGACCGATGGCACCCAGGCGGGATTTGCCGGCAGGATCAGAAAGCTTAAGAAGAAACTGAAGGACGCCCAACTCCCCGCGAAGCGGCCGAGCTCCGGAACCGCTCGCACCCGAGGCAAGCGCAAGAGCTAAATTAAAGCGGCTGATGTTTCAACGCGGGGATATAGACGCTAACCCGGCCGGGTACCCAATGGTAGTAGATGTGCATGGTTGAGATGCGCCTGCCCCTCCAACTTTAAGAACGTTCGGCAGCTCGGGTAGTCGGAGCAGCGGAAACGGAGCATGCCCCCGTGGC
>JBFYXI010000064.1:0-12455 GCA_041310635.1 Desulfuromonadaceae bacterium
AAGGGGGCGGGGCTCGGCCGGGCGCTGGTTTATGACATTGTCAAGAACCATGGTGGCGAGATTACGGCAACCAGTAACGTTGGCGAAGGCACCGAATTTATCGTGAGGTTCCCGGTATGTCAGTGAAAATGATCGGAAGCAAGGCAAAGCTCCTCATCGTCGAGGATGAAAAGGCGATGCGGAACCTGCTCGAGACCGAACTGTCCCGGAGCGGCTACCAGGTGACGGTCGCCGTCGATGGTATGGAAGGTTTGGCCAAGTATGCGGAAGAGGCCTTCAACGTGGTGCTCCTCGACGTCAAGATGCCGGGAATGAATGGCGTCGAGGTCCTGCGGCAGATGCGGAATTTGTCGAGTCTGCCGGAAATCATCATGTTTACCGGCCACGGCGAGATCGAAACCGCGGTGGAATGCATCAAGCTGGGGGCCTACGACTACATCACCAAGACGGTCAAGCTGGACGAGCTGGAACTGGTCATCATCAAGGCCGCCGATAAAAATCAGCTGCGCCTGGAGAACGTCAATCTCAAACATGAAATCAACCAGCTCTCCGACCATCACCTGGTCGGCAAAAGCCAGGAATTCGTGAAAGTCGTCAGTCTTGCCAAGCGCTGGGGGGCGACCAGCGAGCATGTGCTTATCTCCGGAGAAAGCGGAACCGGGAAGGAACTGGCGGCGCGGGCCGTTCATGACGCCAGCCCGAGAAGGAACAAGCCTTTTGTCACCGTGAACTGCGGGCGGCTGGATGCCAATACCGCGGAAAGCGAGCTGTTCGGCCATATGCAGGGGGCTTTTACCAGCGCCAACAAGTCCCGCCTCGGCCTGTTCGAACTGGCAGACAGCGGCACCCTGTTCATGGATGAAGTCTCCGAGATGAATCTCGACGTCCAGGTCAAACTGCTGCGGATTCTGGAAACCGGTTGCTTCCGCCGTTTGGGCGGGACACGCGACATTCGCGTGGATGTCCGCTTCGTGTTCGCGACCAACCGGAAGCTCGAAGAATGTGTGGAGCGCGGCATCTTCAGGGAGGATTTGTTCCACCGCATCAATCTGCTGCCGATCTTCATTCCGCCGCTGCGCGAGCGCCGCGACGACATCGTCCCCCTGGCCATGCATTTTCTCAAGGAGTTCGGCAGCCACGCCAGCGGACCCTGGGAAATCACGGATGAGGCCCTCCGGTCCCTGTGTGCTTACGACTGGCCGGGGAATGTGCGCGAACTCAAGAATACGATCCGCCGGGCCTGTGTCCTTGCCACGGAAAACCTGATCACGGTGGATCTCCTGCCGTTTTCGGCACAGAGTTTGCCGGCGATCGTGCCTCAAGGCCGGGATTCCGGCATCAAGCTCTCCCCGCTGTGGGTGGTGGAGCGTGAACACATTGCCAGGGTCATGGAAGCCGTCGACGGCAACAAGAGCATGGCGTCACGCCTGCTGGAAATCGACCGCAAGACCCTTTACACCAAACTCGAGCGCTACAGCCTCAACAGTTGAGGGGCGAGCGGACCCGCCCCGCGGACATCCTTGGCAGAGACCTTTCAATATGAACCGACTTGATGGCAACCCTCCGAAAAAACACGTTCTTTCGTTCCGGGTCAGCGAGGCGGAGTGGCAGAAGCTGCAGGCCACCTCCAAAGAGGCGGGGGCGGACGTTTCATCGCTGCTGCGCCAAAGCCTCAAGCTGTTATTGAAACACCGGCAGGGCTGACCACTCGGCTCTGCGGCGCCCGCCCGCCTTGGTCCTTTAGCCGCGGACCGCCGTCGGCCGTCGCCACCGGCCCCCTGACAAAAGCCTTTTGACCTTATCCCATTCACAGCCTTGCCGGAAATTCCGCAGTTGAATCTCCGGGTGTGGAAAAACGCCATAGTGCATCCGGGAACTGGGGGTCTTCTCCACGGTCATTTGGGTCGGATCTCCCCGTCCCGGCGCCAGAGCGCCTCTCCAGGTCCACTGCGAATTTATAGACCGTTGTTTTAATTTCGTTTTTTACCTTGGCACCCAACTTGCTTTTACATCATCCCCGGGAGTGACAAAGAGGTGCGCGCTTAACCGGGTTGGATGTGTCGGGCTGTTGGTTTGCGGGGAAGGACAGAACAAAGGTTGTTGCAGGTGGTTTTCTTTAAGTAGATGCGGGTTTGACAGGTGACGGTTTTTCACCAACACACGTGCTCTTGATAACACAACGTTCAAAGAGCACAAACCACAACAAGGAGGAAGTACTATGCCACATTTCAAAGACGTGAAACGGACCCTCAGCCAGCAGCGCACCGAGTACCCGGTCAAAATGCTGCACGCCTATCCTTCCGTGAACATCGGCTGGGGCGCGCACACCATGGTCGGTAATGACGCCAAGGCCCTGGGCATGACCAACGCCCTGATCGTCACCACCGGCCTGCGCGGCACCGGCATCATCGAGGCCATCCAGGGCGTGCTGAAGCATGCCGGCGTGGCTTCTGAAGTCTATGCCAAGGCGACTCCCAATCCCAAAGATTTCGAAGTCATGGAAGGCGCGAAGGTTCTGGCCGCCGGCAAGTTCGACGGTCTGATCAGCGTCGGCGGCGGCAGCACCACCGACTGCTGCAAGGCCATCAAGCTGGTGTACAGCCACGACGGTCAGGACGTGCGCTCCTTCGAAGGGGCTTTCAAGGCCACCAAGAAGAGCAAGATCCCCCATCTCGCCATCAACACCACCTCGGGGACCGGTTCGGAAGTCTCCTGCTTCTCGATCATCAACCACACCGAGAAGATGTACAAGATGGCGCTGTTCGATCCCGCCTGCACGCCGAGCAAGTCGGTCAACGACCCGCTGCTCCACCAGTGCATGACCCAGGAACTGGCCGCCTACACCGGCATGGACGCGCTGACCCACGCCGTGGAAGCCATCGCCTCCCGCCTGTGCGTGCAGGGCGCCTACGGCCCCGGCATCTTTGCCATCACCGAAATCTTCGCCAACCTGCGTCAGTCGGCTGCCAACCGCAACAACGAGAAGGCGATCGAGCAGATGGTCTGGGCCGAAATGGCCGCAGCCTACAGCTTCAACAGCGCCGGTCTCGGCATCGTCCACAGCATGGCGCACGCCATGGGCGGTCTCTATGACTCGCCGCACGGCCTGTGCAACGCCATCGCCCTGGTCGACGTGTGCCGTTTCAACCTGACGGCCTGCCCGGAGCGTTTCGCCATCATGGCCCGCGCCGCTGGCATCGACACCCGCTGCATGTCCGACATGAAGGCCGGCGAGGCATTCATCGAAATGGTCCAGGAGCTCAAGGACGACCTGGGGATCACCACCACGTTCGGCGATCTCGGCCTGAAAGAGAAAGACCTCGACGGTCTGTCGAAGTTCGCCGCCGCCGACATCTGCTCGGAAGGCAACCCGGTGGACATCGGCTTCGAGAACATGCGCGCCGTCTTCAAGGGCTGCATGTAATTTGCAGCGCGAGCACTGAGCTGACCTGAGGTGCCGCTGGACCCGGGGAGATCTGCTCCCCGGGTGCCAGCGGCATCGTCACGTCACCCTGACGAGTTGTTTGGTCGGCGTATTCTCCGTACAATGAAAACATAGCCAGCTGCGGCAGCGGCGGAATGGTCGCGCTGGCCCTTTATCCGGCAGGCAGAAGCCACCCCCGCAAACAGCTCTCTGACTGCTTCTTGCCGACACGAGGTTGATCATGATTACCGAACAACGGGTCAAGGACCTGCTCCGCTCCGATGGGTACATCGCCGATGAGGCCATTGCCACCGCGGTTTTTCTTGCACTCAGGATGGAGAAGCCGATTCTCATCGAAGGGCCTCCTGGCGTAGGCAAAACCGGCCTCGCCAAGACCCTTGCCCATGTTCTTGACTTCCCCCTGGTACGGCTGCAGTGCTACGAGGGGATCGACGAAGGGAAGGCGCTCTACGATTGGGAATACGGCAAGCAGCTGCTCTACACCCAGTTGCTGCGCACCCAGCTCGACAACTACCTGACCGTCGCCGCCGATCTGAGGGAGGCCGTGGAACGGCTATCCGCGGAAGAGAGCCTGTTCTTCTCCCGCAACTTCCTGGTGCAGCGGCCAATCCTGCGCAGTTTTCTGTCGGAGAAGCAGTCGGTGCTGCTCATCGACGAGATCGACCGTTCCGGCGACGAATTCGAAGCTCTGCTGCTGGAATGCCTCAGCGATTTCCAGGTTTCCATCCCGGAACTGGGCGTCATTCATGCCAATCACAAGCCCTTGGTGATTCTGACCAGCAACGGCACCCGGCTGATTTCCGACGCGCTGCGCCGCCGCTGCCTGTTTCTCTTCATCGGCTACCCGGAACTGGAACGGGAAGTGGCCATCGTGCGGGCCCGCTACCCGGAGTTGTGCGATGAGTTGGCCATGCAGATGGTCACCTTCCTCCGCAAGGTCCGGGAGCTGAACCTGCGCAAGCCACCCAGTGTCTCCGAAACCCTCGACTGGGCCCATGTTCTCACCATCCTCCACGCCGAACGACTCTCTCTGGCCGTGGTCAAAAGCACCGTCGGCGCCATTGCCAAGCATCAGGCAGACCTGGAGCAGGTGCTGGATCTGGCAGCCAACGAGTTGAGGTAGCCGTGGAGCGAATCCTCACCCGTTTCGTGACCGCCCTGCGCGAGCGCGGGGTCCGGGTGTCTCCGGGCGAGAACCTCGATGCCGTAAGCGCCCTGGCGCTTGGCGGACTGTCGGGGCGCGAATCGGTGCGAGCCCTGCTGCGTCTGACCCTGGTAAAGAATTCCAGCGAATTCCCCGCCTTCGAGGAAGTCTTCGACCGGTTCTTCAGCACGACGCAGTCGGAGGCTCTGGGGATGGATCCGGTCGACATGCTCGGCGCGATGATCCACATTGTCGAAGGGGAGCAGTTGAAGGCCGAGGCGAAAAAACGCCCGGACGATGACAGTATCAAGCTGGCGGTCGACGAAGAGGTCACGGCCGAAGAGTTGGAAGACCTGCTGGGGATGGAGGAGAGCGACGACGATAGCGCCGGGGCCGAGATCAAGGTGCAGCTGGATGGCTACCGCGGCAAGCTCGACGCGCCGACCCCCGCGGACTATTACCAAAAGGCTCCGCCCAGCGTGGCGTTCCACCACAAGCAGGGGGACAAGCGCACGGTTGCGTTCACCCTGGCCGAACTCGCCGACATGCAGGAAGTGGTCTGCAAGATGCTGGTGCGCATGCACAAGGACGTCCGGCGCATGAAGCAGCGGCAAAGCCGCGGCAAGCTCCACGTCATTCGCACCATCCAGAAGAACTACCGGCACGGCATGGTGCCGTTCCTCCTCTCCCTGCGCCGCAAGATCAAGGATCGCCCGCGCCTGGTGGTGCTGTGCGACGTCAGCTTTTCCGTCAGCCATGCCTACCGTTTCATGCTGCTGCTGCTGCACACCCTGCACAACCGGGTGATGGACGTGCGCAGCTTCATCTTCAACAAGGAGCTGGTGGAGATCACCGCCATGCTGCGCAACACGCCGGTCAACTGTCTGTTGGAGACGATCGACAAGGGCGAGATCGTCAACATGGATGACAACAGCGACTACGGCAATGTCTTCCAGACCTTCAAGCAGAAGCACCTGGAAAACATGCGCGGCAAGCCGGCGGTCATCATCCTCGGCGACGGTCGCAACAACTACAACGAGGCCAATGACTGGGCGCTTGAGGAGATCCGCGAGAAGGCCGGCTATATGCTCTGGCTCACTCCTGAGGAGCGGGAGACCTGGGAGCGCGGCGACTGCCTCCTCGAACTCTACGGCACTTACTGCGACAAGGTCGAGGTGGTCCGAAACGTCGACGAGCTGAGCCTGCGGGTGGAGGATCTGTTCCGCACCGTCTACGCGGACCACCCCTACTGGCGTGCCGCGGAGCGCCGGAAAAAGACGGAAAAGGATGAGGCGCCGGTTGCGTACTGGAACTATTACACCAAAAAAACGCCTACCGACCAGCCGGTCTTCGCCATGCAGCCGAGTCCGGGGAGCCCGGAATGGAAGACACGATTCGGCGTCCGTTACATAAAAAGGCACTGAAAACGGCCTGGGAAGAGACCATGCGAGCGGATGAGAGCCTGCCGTCTTGAATAAACAGGGTGAGTCCAAAAATTACCGGCTCGAACTGGAGCGGAAGGTTGAGGAGTTGCGCCGGTCCCGGGAGGAACTGGAGGCGTCCCGCAACAAGTACGCCTTGCTGTACGATTTTGCGCCGGTCGGTTACTTCACCCTCGATTGTGACGGGCTCATCAAAACCGTCAACCTGACCGGCGTCCAGCTTCTCGGTGCCGAGCCCCGCGGTTTGGAAGGCCAACCCTTCGCTGCGTTCATCGTCAGCGAGGACCTGCCCCTGTTCGGCAGCTTCTTCGCGCGGGTCTTTGCCACCCGGTGCAAGGAGACCTGCCGGCTGACGTTGCATGAAAACGGCCGGCCGTCACGGTCCGTGCGGATCGAGGCGATGGCCACCGCGAGCGGGGAGGAGTGCCTCGCCGTGCTCGTCGATATCACCGAACGCAACCAGGCTGAGCAGGCCCTGGCGGAGAGCCGCTACCTTCTCGCCAGGGCGCAGTCAATGACCCATGTCGGTTCATGGAGCTTCGACCCGCTGAACGCGGAGGTGAAGGCTTCGGACGAACTGCTGCGCATCCTGCGCCTCGACCGCAACGAGGCGACCCAGGAAGCGTTTGCGAGGGTGGTCCATCCGGAGGACCATGCCGTCGTCCTCGAGCACCTGCGCCAGGGGGTTGAACTTGGCCAGACTTACGAGATCGAGCACCGCCTGCTGTTTGCCGACGGCACCACCCGCTGGGTCTATACGATTGTCGAACCGACGACCGACAGCACCGGCAAGGTGCTCAAACTCTACGGGACCACCCAGGACATCAGCGAGCGCAAGCGGGTTGAAGTCGAGCTGCGCAACACGTCCAACGAACTTCAGGCGATCTTCGACTCGATCAGTGACGGCATTGTCGTCTACGACCACGCCGGCCAGGTCCAGCATCACAACCTGATTGCGCCGCGGCTGTTCCCGGAGCAGATCCGGTCGGGCTTCTCCTGCCGCCAGATCTTCCATCCGGAAGCGCCGGCCATGCCCCACGAGTGCCCGGTGGAGCGGGCGATCGGCGGCGAACGGGTAGACACCTCCCATGTTGCCCTGCGCAACGGGATCAAGACCCAGTACGTAGACGTTACCGCGACCCCGATTCGGGATGCCCTGGGGGAGAAAAACCGTGCGCTGGTCTTTTTCAGGGACATTTCCCGGAAGCGGCTGCAGGAGATGCACCTGATCCAGGCGGAAAAGATGTCGAGCATCGGCGTGCTTGCCACCGGAATTGCCCACGAGATCAACAACCCGATTGCATCGGTGGCCGGCTATGCCGAAGCCATGCTGCGCCGGTTCCGCGACGACCCGGCACTGGGCAAGAATCCCGAACTGGAGATTTTTCCCCAGTACCTTGGCGTGATTATGCGCGAATCCTATCGCTGCAAGGCGATCATCGATCAATTGCTCGGCTTCGGCCGGAAATCGGACGGCATCGCCGTGGATGTGGACCTGAACGCTCTGCTGCAGGAGGTCACCGGCCTGTTGCGGCACCATCCAAGCTATCGCCAGGTCAACATGACGACCGATTTCTGCCAGGACCTGCCGCACGTGCTGGCTGATCCGTCCGGACTGCGTCAGGTCTTCATGAACATGCTGATCAACGCTCACCAGGCGGTTGCCGAGGAGGGGCAGGTGGATCTGGCGACGGGGCGCAGCAACGATGCCCACGTTTTCGTCAGGATTCGTGACAACGGTCCCGGCATCGGTCCGGACGCCATCGACAAGATCTGGGATCCTTTCTTCACCACCAAGGAGGTCGGCAAGGGGATCGGCCTCGGTCTCGCCCTGACCTACGATATCGTCAAGCGACACGGTGGCGAAATCCAGGTGGAGAGCCGGCCTGGCGAGGGTTCCGAGTTCACCATGCTGCTGCCGCTCCGTCCCGGGTAGCCGCGTATCGTCAGCGGCAATCCCTGGATGGGCGCCGCAGTTGGCAGCCTGATGCGGGGGATGTCATCCTGCAACTCTTCATAACGCCCGCCGCCGGCCGGGGCCGGCGAGGCATTCGTACAAGGAGGTAAGCCATGGAAGCAAGAAGCGGCGTTGTTACTTTCAAGGGGAACCCGGTTACACTGCTCGGACCGGCGCTCAAGGTCGGCGACAAGGCCCCGGATTTCCGGGTGGTTGACGGGACGCTCTCAGCGGTCACCCTGGCCGATTCCAGGGGCAAGACCAGGATCATCAGTGCGGTCCCTTCCATCGACACCCCGGTCTGCGACGCCGAGACCCGCCGGTTCAACGAAGAGGCGGCGAAGCTCCCCGAGAACGTGGTGGTCCTGACCGTCAGCATGGATCTTCCCTTCGCCCAGAAGCGCTGGTGCGCCGCCGCCGGGGTGGCGCGGGTGACGCTTCTCTCCGATTACCAGGAACGCTCATTCGCCCTGGCCTACGGCGTGCTGATCAAGGAGCTGGGGCTGCTGTCGCGGTCGATCTTCGTCGTGGACCCGGACGATGTCATCCGCCATATCGAGCACGTCCCGGAGATCACCGCCGAGCCGGATTATGCCGCGGCCCTCGACGCGGCCAAGAGCGGGGTCGTCGTCAGTCAGCTGCCGGGGGATGGCTTCTGCGGCGGCTATTAACCACAATCTGCCGGCGGGGAACGGCCGGGGCGCCCAGGTCCCGGTCTCCGGCCGGTTAATTCCGACAACGATGAGAGGTAGCCATGGCATGCGACAGCAAAGACCACAGTAAGCACATGTGCGCCCTGAAGGCGCAGGGCCTCGAGGATTGCATCCGCAGCTTCTCGGACAAACCAACCATCGAATGCCGGCATTGCGGCGTTAAAGCCAACAGCGTCCGCTACGTGTGCGCCGCCCATCTGCTCGATATGGCGCCCAACGTCGAGGGCGGCCACGGCATCGTCAGTTTCGACGAAATAGGCAAGCCGCGCGCGAGGCCGAAGAAGCGGAGCTAGCGGCGTCCCGCCGGCTGGAGGGCTGACCATGGCATCAGGCGAAGTCACTGCACGGATCAGGACCCTGCTCAAGGAGCGCAATGCGCTACTGCTGGCGCATAACTACATGCGTGACGAGGTGCAGGCGCTTGCAGATATCACTGGCGATTCGCTCGGGCTTTCCATCGAGGCCGCGCGCACCGATGCCGAGGTGATCGTTTTCTGCGGGGTTTATTTCATGGCCGAATCGGCTGCCATCCTCGCCCCGCAGAAGACCGTGCTGCTGCCGAGGCTCGACGCCGGCTGCCCGATGGCCGACATGGTCAACGCCGCCGAGCTGGAGGCGCTCAAGGCCAGGCATCCGGGGGTTCCGGTCGTGACCTATGTCAACTCATCGGCTGAGGTCAAGGCCTGCTCCGATATCTGCTGCACCTCGGCGAATGCCATCAAGGTCGTCAGGTCGTTGTCGGAAGAGGAACTGATCTTCGTCCCCGACCGCAACCTGGGCCGCTGGATCGCCCGCTTTGTGCCGGAGAAGCGCTTCATCTTCTGGGAGGGCTTCTGCCCCTCGCATGAACGGATGACCCTGCAGGATGTGCTGCGTAAAAAGGCGGAATACCCGAACGCCCTGTTCGTCTGCCATCCGGAAAGCGCTCCGGAAGTTTCGGCCATCGCCGATCATGTCTGCTCGACCAGCGGTATGTACGAGTGGTGCCGGGCCAGCACTGCCAGGCAGTTCATCATCGGTACCGAACCCGGCATCCTCTACCGGCTGCGCCTGGAGAATCCGGACAAGGAATTCATCCTGGCGGCGCCGGCCCTGATCTGCCCGAACATGAAACTGACTTCGCCGGAGGACGTTCTCGCCTCCCTGCAGACCCTGTCGCCGCGGGTGACCGTCGATGAGGACATCCGCCGCCGGGCCCGGGCCGCCCTGGACCGGATGCTGGCTATCCCGCGCGACTGAAGGAACCACGGGAACGTCCCCTCGCCCGGCACCCTAGGCGGGCGGTGCCGGCATGACCAACCCCTGCTCGGCAAAGTAACGGGCGACGATCCTGGTATGGTTCGGCCAGCCCAGTTCCACCGGGCGATCGATCAGGGTGACCTCCTGGGTTTCTTTGGATTGGAACGGCTTGAGCCGGTCGTGCGGCAGCGGTGGCGCCAGCCCGAAGATCACCAGGGTGTCGTCCAGGCCGTTTTGCACGTCGTACAATTGCACGTCCCCGGCGCCAATGACGATGCCGGTCTCTTCCCGCAACTCCCGGATGGCCCCTTCCTGCCAGGTTTCGTTGAGATCGACATAGCCGCCGGGAAGGGTGAGGGTGCCCTTCCGCGGTTCGATGTTGCGACGCACCACCACCAGGCCGCAGGCGATCGGCAGCAGCGCGACCACCACCGGCAAGGGATTGAGATAACTGGTTTGGCCGCAGAGGTGGCATTTCCTTGGCCATGTCTCGGTGATGAACCTGGCGCCGCAAAATGAGCAGTGGGAGTTTTTTTTCAGCATCGATTCACCTTTGCGTGCATGGTTGGCCAGGCGGCCACCGTTGATAAGGATGCGTGACGGCGTGGCCCGCTGAACGCCTCTCGCCGGTCTTGCTCAAACGTTGGTTGCAGGTTTTGTTCCCGCCCAGCAAGGTTGGCCTGAGAAAATAACCCTTCTAAATCAAACAACTTTTGTGGAAAAAATACTCACCGTAGAATATTTCCACATCACTGTCGGTGCTATCGCGATGCTGACCGGCGGGGCACTGGCCCGCTTCTCTACAAGGGACAGTTGCATTATAGCGAATTCCCTCAACTGACCGAAGTTCTTCTGCGGAATAAACCGATGTTCTTTTCTGGCATTGCCATTGCAGTACCATGGAAACCGCCAAGCGCATTGATACGTTTGTGCAGGAAAATATTTTTGAAAGGGAGAAAGAGCCATGGAAAAGAAATTCGAAAACGAAGTGCAAGAGCTGGAGAAGTGCAAGGAAGAGCCGAAAATCCTCGAAGAAATCCAGGTCGAAGAGCTCGCCATCGACGGTATCTGCGGGGTCTACTAAGATGGCTGCGGCAGGTGTACAGCTTCATCCGGCCTGCCGCGTCCGGCAGGAAGGGTTCGGCCTCCTGTTTTACGATTCCAGGGGGCCGCGCCTTCTTTTTGCCGAAACCGGCACCATGCTTCCCGCGGAGTTCTTTGCGATGCCGCGCGGCAAGGGGGATCTCCCGGAAGGATTGGCCGAGCGGCAGCAAGAGCAGCTGCGGAATTTTGTAAATCTTCTGCTGGAAAAGGATTTTCTTCGTGAGCAACCGCTTTGTTGAGAAGGGACTGAGGTCTCCGGTCAACCTGACTTGGGAAGTCACCGTCGGCTGCAATCTGCGCTGTCGCCACTGCCTGTCATCGTCGGACACCCCCGCCGTTGACGAACTCACCACACAGGAAGCCCTGGCCCTGGTCGACCAGCTCCACGGCGAGGGGGTCTTCCAGATCAACTTCGGCGGCGGCGAGCCGTTCATGCGCCCGGATTTCCTGGAGATCGTGGACGCCTGCCACGCCAAGGGGATCATGACCTGCATCTCCACCAACGGCACGCTGCTGACCGCCGACCTGGTCAAGCGCCTGTCGCGCAACCGCCTGGTCGCCATCCAGGTCAGCCTGGATGGTGCCGAACAGGCCACCTGCGAGGCGATTCGCGGTGCAGGCACCTACGCGGCCGCCATCGAGGCGCTCAAGCTGCTGGCCGCCAGCCCGATCCCTTCCAGCATCAACACGGTGCTCACCGCGGGCAATGCCGCGGAGATCCCGGCCTTGTACGAACTGGCGCAAAATCTCGGGGTGTCGCTGCGCGTCAGCCGTTTCCGTCCTTCCGGCCGCGGCGCGGACAACTGGGAAGAGCTGCGCCCCGACCCGGCCCAGCTGATCGCCTTCTCCGAATGGCTGGCCAGAAGCGGCGACGTGCGTACCGGCGACAGCTTCTTCTCCCTCACCTCCCAACAGCGCCAGGGTTTGGGCTTGAACCTTTGCGGGGCCGCCAAGCTCACCTGCTGTGTCGGTCCCACCGGCAAAGTCTATCCCTGCGCTTTCATGCAGAGCGACCGCTTCGAAGCCGGCGACCTGCGGGTCAGCACCTTCAAGGAGATCTGGGACACTGCGGAGATGTTCCATTCGCTGCGCCAGCTGCGCATTCACTCCTGCGAGGATTGCCAGCGTTTCGACCAGTGCCACGGCGGCTGTCCTGCGGTTGCCTACCATCTCAAGAACGACCTCGAGGGGGGTGACCCCGAATGCCTCGAGCGTTGCGTGACCTCATTGGTCGATGAAGGCGTGAGCGTTTCCGCTGCATAGCGGCACCATCTCTCCAGCTGCTGGCGGCGGGTGGACAATAAGTGAGGAGTTGTCATCATGATGTTCCAAAATTTGTTCTCGCCGCTGAAGCTCGGCAAGGTGACCGTCAAAAACCGTATCTCCTTTCAGCCGCACCTGACCAACCTGG